>DATJPE010000070.1 GCA_035506535.1 Actinomycetes bacterium
TGGCGAAGATGTGCGACCTGCTCCGCCAAGGCCGCGCCCCGTCGGAACTCATGGCCACCTACGCCGCGGAGGACGCTCGGCGTCCCCGAAACGGGCTCTGCCCATGCGGCAGCGGGAAGAAGTGGAAGAAATGCCACGGCACCCCGGTCGGACTGGGCGTGACCGTGTCCGCGTGAGTGGGGTGAAGCCCTCTGACCGACCCCCATCTATCCGTCGCACGTCGTTGGCATCGAGCGCTGATCTCCCCTAGGTGAATTCAACCGACGGGTGATGACGTCGGCGCCGGTCGGCTGGAAGTCTCGTAGAGAAGGAGAGCAACCGTGGAGTGGCCGCTGCGACGGCCCAGAACCGACTGGAAGGCACACCACCATGACAGACAAGAACTACACGTTGTTCGTCGCGTCGTACCCCGACGCCAATGCAGCCGCGAGCGACTTCAAGGCGATCAAGAGCATGGACGACGCGGCCGTAGCCGCTGCGATCGTCTTGTCCCGTGACGCCACGGGCAAGACAGAGGTCAAGGAGCACGGCGGCGGCCTCATCGCCGGCGGCACCACGCTCGGTGCGATCGGTGGCCTCGTCGTGGGCTTGTTCGCTCCGCCGCTGCTATTGGCCGGAGTGGTCGGCGCCGGGATCGGCGCGGGAGCGGGCGCCATTGTCAAGCGTCATGAGGAGAAGTCCATCGGCGTGGACGCGGACGAGTGGCTGCCCGCGGGATCATCTGCCATCGTCGCCGTCGTCGATGATCTTTACCTCGACCGCATCGACAAGGCCGTCACCAAGGCAACGAAGAAGGTCAGCAAGGCAGTCGACAAGGGTGACTACGACGCCGTGGTGAAGGCCGTGAACGAGGGCGACGAGAAGGTCATCGAGGCTGCAGAGTCCTGATCGGACTCTCCTCGCGGGCTGGGGGACAGGCTGGTCGATCAGTTGGCCCCTGTTCCCCACCTGCGCTGAAGCACCCGAATCGTCCGTGGAGGGGTGATGTCCAGCTCAGGGGAGGGCCCTGGTGGGCGACCGCCGAGAGGTGGGACCGTTACAACGGTGGCCGCTGACCCCGTGCTGGCGTCGGTGCAGGCCGATCCGTCCGCGGACGCACCGGCCTGGGTCGCGCCGCTGATCCGTTCGACCATCTGGCGGCTGATCTGGGCCGTGATCGGTGTCAGTGTGCTGATTCTTGCAGTTCTGCGGGCGCGCAGTCTCATCAGCATGCTGGTGATCTCGCTGTTCTTCGGGATCGCGATGCTTCCGGGAGTCAACTACTTCGACCAGCGGCACGGGTGGTCCCGCGGCAAGGCCACGGCCCTGATCTTGGGCGGTCTGTTCCTGTTCCTGGCCGCGATGATCTTCATTTTGATCCCGGGTCTGGTCAACGCGGCACAACGGATCGGGGGTCAGATCCCAGCCTGGATCGACCAGATCAACAAGACATTCGGCGTGAGAATCGACCACGGCCGACCTCCAGACCAGATCAACGCCGATCTGCAGGCAGGGATCCACAAGTGGGTCCAGGACAACGCTACCAACCTGCTTGGCGTCGCGGGGAGCACACTTGGGCTGGTGTTCCAGTTCTTCACTGTTGTCACATTCACGTGCTACCTGGCCGTCGGCGGGCCGAAGCTGCTCCACATCTACCTGAGCCGACTTCCCCCGGAGAGACAGCATCGAGCCGGCTGGGCGTGGGACAACGCCGTTGTTGAGACCGGCGGCTACTTCTACTCCCGACTGCTGCTCCTCGTCATCAACGCGACCCTCTTCTTCTTCGTCATGGTCATCGTCGGCGTCCCTTGGGCCCTCTCTCTGCCGCTGTCCATCTTCGAAGCCTTCGCGGCTGAGTTCATCCCTGTCGTCGGCACCTACCTGGGCGCCGCAGTCCCGGCCATCGTCACCCTTGGACTGAGCGGAGTCGTCCCGGCCCTGATCCTGATCGTCTGGACTGTCATCTACCAGCAGATCGAGAACTACTTCCTCAGTCCTCGAATCAGTTCCAAGACCATGGAGCTGAATGGTGGGGTCGCCTTTGGCGCGGCGTTGGCCGGCGGTGCGATCGGTGGGCCCATGGGTGCCTTCATGGCCCTACCCCTCGCCGCACTGATCACCTCGTTCGCCAAGCACTACGGCCGGACCTATCCCGTCGTCTACCAATCCGCCTACGCCGACAGACCGACACAACATCCTCAGGCAGCCAAGGCCAGAGAGACGCCCACCTCTCCAGACAAGGCGCCCACGTGATCGAGCTGAAATTGATCATTCTCAACTCGTGGTCAACATCCCCTAGGTGAGATCAAGCGGCAGGCGATGCCCGCAACGGTCTGACCTGCAAGAGTGATCGAAGTGAGCCGATTGTGCGCTGCTCGCAAGGAGGCCAGACCGTGGCTGGGACGCAGGTGCTTCGAAGCTGGAACGAGGGCGCGGCCAAGACGGCAATCATCGACTTCGTCGAACACACGACGACGAGTGGGATCCCAGTCGAAGAGCGCATCGCGACTTTCGACGCAGACGGAACCCTGTGGTGCGAGAAGCCGGCGCCAGTCGAGGCCGACTTCCTCCTCCGGCGGTTGGCGGACATGGCCCAGGCAGATCCAAAGCTCCGAGAGAAGCAACCATGGAAGGCTGCGTACGAGCGGGACATGGCCTGGCTTGGACAGGCGATCAGCCAGCACTACGCAGGCAACGACACGATGGCCCAGACGCTGCTGAGCGGGATCACTAACGCCTATGCGGGTGTCGGCGTCGAGGAGTTCGAAGCAAGAGCCGACAGCTTCCTTCGCAGCGCACAGAACCCACACCTCGGGCGGGGGTATCTCGAAACCTCATACCTGCCCATGGTGGAACTTCTCGCCTATCTCGAGACGAACGGGTTCTCGAACTACATCGTCTCTGGCAGCGGCGCTGACTTCATGCGCCCAGTCACCGCTCAGTTGTTCGGCATCCCCGCTGAGCGCGTGATCGGCAGTGCTGCCGCGCTCAAGTATTCCACCGATGGCGAGGGAGGCACCATCACCCACGAGGCGAAGCTCGGCTTCCTCGATGACGGGCCAGAGAAGGCTGTCCAAGTCTGGAGCCGCATCGGCCGCCGACCCCTTGTCGCGGGCGGAAACTCCAACGGAGACATCCCGATGCTCGACTTCACCCAGCACAAGGACAAGCCCTCACTCCGGGTGCTCGTCCTCCACGACGATGCCGAGCGCGAGTTCGCCTACACCACAGGCGCCGAGCAAGCACTCGAGAGGGCCAAGTCGAGCGGGTGGACGGTCGTGAGCATGAAGAACGACTTCGCCACCGTGTTCGCTTCGACGGACCGAGAGGGCACGACCACGCCCTCCTAGGGTCGCGAGATTGATGGCGTGCGCTCCGGCCGCTGGAAGGCCTCGATTGATCTCGCATCCCTTGACCCAGATCGGGTGATCACAGGTAGTCGTTGCGGGTCAACCATTGCAGGCACGCCCACCCCCAGATCGGGGGAAGGTAGTAGCTGCAGAGACGGTAGAGGATCACGGCGGGAAGGGCGATATCGCTACTGACGCCGACCGCGGTCAGTCCAGCAGTCAACCCTCCCTCGACAACGCCGATGCCGCCAGGCACCGGCAGGATCCCGGAGAGAAGAGACACCGAGATGTTGATGAACAGGACCTGCCCCAGGTTCACCGACCCTCCGAGGGCCACCACGCATAGCAGGAGACCGCTCGCGTAGAGAACCTGTGATCCCAGCTGCCCACCGACAACGCAGAGCAGGTTCTTGGGATTCTTGAGAACCCTAAGCGCTCCCTTGATGTCCTGCATCGGTCCCTGCAACTTCGCCTTGACCCAGTGCCGCCAGCGCGGCACCGCGAAGACAAGAGCGACGCCTCCAACGACGATAACGACCACGAGGATGAGCAGACTGGACACACCGCTGCCGCTGGTGTCCAGGTTCGACAGGTCGATGCTCTGCTTGCCGACAACGATAGTGAGCAGCAGGAGCAACGCCTGATCGACGAACGCCATGGCGCTGACGATGGTCGCCGTGGTCGACGACGTGACGGCATTGACTCCGAAGCGCTGGAAGAACCGGATGTTCAGAGCCATGCTGCCCGCGCTGGATGGGACGGCCAGATTGACAAACCCGATGGCGATCTGCTCGACACTTGTGACGCCGACGGGAATCGGCTTCGGGGATGCGGAGGCCAGGCTGAAGGCGTCGGTGACGTTCGTGAGCTGGACGAGGATCAGCGCGACGATCACCAGGCCCCACGTCGCGTGGGACAAAGCGTGCGTGATGGTGCTGAAACCTAGGTCGGCAAGTTGAGAGATGATCCCATAGATGGCCACGATCGAGATCGCCATGAGCCCGATGTGGACAAGAGAGACGCGTTGTAGCTTCTCGAGCTCCGGTGGCTGTACGCCGAGCGCGGTCGCAGTCTGCTTGCGCAGCGAGTCCACTTTGAGCCTGGCCCGATGCGCGTCCCGCTTCGTCTGTGGGGTGAGGGCTGCCGGTTGAAGCAGCGACAGCGAGTCGGCCAAGGCGTCGTCACCGATGGTTCGGCGCGCAGACGATATGGCTCGATCCGGTCCCACGATCAGTGTGGTGGCGACCAGAAGCTCGGCGACGTCGGAACGCCGAGACGACTCTGTTGCGGAGATTCGTGCGCCACTGAAGTCACCCAGAGCAGGCTGGTCGTGCTCTACCCAGATGCGCGAGCTGTCGAGCCGGCCATGGCTCAGCCCAGCGGCATGCAGCTGAGCAACTTCAGTCCAGACATGATCGAGCAGATTGTCATCCACTTCTCCGGGATCGAGGTCGACGAGACGTTTGGGCTTGCAAGCGACCACGACGACGGCGTCGTCACTTGCCGTCTGGCCGACCGCAACAAGGTCGAGGACGTCGACACCGGCCTTTGCGGCGAGGACACCGGCGAGTGCTTCGTGTTCGACCTGCTGTCGTCGAGTGGAGCCATACTGGGCTCCGGTGTCTTGGTACCAGGCCGACTGCCACGCCCTGGCCCAACGAGAGTTCCTCCAGCTGTCCCGATCGAGAACCCGCACGTAGACGGACACCCCGTTATCCATCGTCCCGTCGAGGAGGGTGGAGTTGGCGGGCTGAACATCGTGGTAGGCGATCTCACTCACCCCCACCCCGAGATCCGACAGCGCCGCTCGGACTCTCGCCAGCGACGGCACTCCTGCCGACGTGCCGAACACGAAACGGATCACGGCAGCTGCTACCAGGCCAACGAGGATCGCGCCAGCGACATCGTTCAGCTGGTAGATGCCGCCCAAGATCGCACCGGCTGCGCCGCCGAGGGCGATGCCCCAGCCGACTCGACGGACTGGCGCACTCAGGTGAGGAGCAGCGGCAGCCTGCACGGCCACGATCGCCGTGATCACGAAGGCCGGATAGGTCGTCCGCGTGTGATCGAGGTCCGTCAGCGCGACCGCCGGCCATCGACCGTCCACCCACCGGCTGAGCGCACCTGCAGCGACCACGGCGAGCAGGGCCGCAAGCACCAGGTCCAAGAGCAGTTCGAGTCGGCGGCGAGCCCAGATGGCAATGCCGATCAGCAGCCCGCACGCAGCCGCGATGCTCACCAGGTAGGCGGCCTGACCCAACCAGACCAACCACGCCGGCAGGTGGACGACGAACGTCACCCACGCCTGGTCGACCGCGGTACCGCCGCGCGCCACGATGGCGAGGATGACCAGTAGCGCACCACCCGCTATGGCGAGGGCGGCGTCCGCCGACCGTCGTACCCTCGGCTGGTCCGACGGTTCAGCGAAGAAATCATGGGTTGAGGTCGGCCGGCGACCGTGCGGTGTCGCGTCACCGGCCGCAGCCGCGGTCATCGGGTCATCGCCGTCCCAACTCTCCGGCTCCTCCGCGCATCGGACGACACCCCGCGAGCATGTCAGAAGCGGCGTCGGGCCCGCCGGCCTTCGCGGCGACGGACCCCACACACCGAGACTGGTGAGAGCGGGCGCCCGATCGGGTCGATGAAGAGGGTGACCGGCCCAGAGTCCGCGGGCACGTCGCCTTCCAGTACGTCGATGGCGTAAGACAGCTCGCCGTCCGACAGGCGTGGGTCCTTGATCACCACGACGGCGTCTACGGGCGCGTCATCGCCCGACTCGAGGAACGCGAGAACCGCGTTCGGAGGGTCCGCCTCGAAGCTGTTGTCGCCGACACCCCAAAGCTCGACGAAGTCAGCGGTGGTCATGTGGCCCACCACTCGCTGTGGCCGGTCGGAGAAGTAGAGCGTCGAAGGGGTGACCCCCGTGAGCGTGAGCCGTCCTTCCTTGCTGGAGGTCCCCAGGGCGGTCTGTACGAACATCGACTGCTCAGTTTGGAGGTCTTCGATTGTCGGATTCGTCATTGTTTACATCTCCCAACGGATTGACGAGTGTGGCTGGTTGGCGAGCTGCTGCCAGACACCTATCAGTCGCCGGCGAACGCCGTGTCGAACGAGCCAGGTGTCGGCCGTCACGCGTCGAGGCCGGTGTGTCGACTCGACCCTACTGGCCGACCTCGTCGACAAGAGCCGTGTCATCCCCGAGCTGACCGTCCTGGCGTGCTGTCGATACCTGCGCTCTCGGCTCGACTCGGCGGGCCACAACACAGAAGACGTTCCGGCGATAGGCATCTCCGAGCAGGGTCACACCGGACGAACCCGCAGTCACCACCTGGCGGCCGAATTCACCCAGGGGAGATCGTCCCGACCGGATGCCGGATCCGATCCCGTGATGTGAGATGTGGCTGTGAGCGTTGACTCGATCCTGACCGATACAAGGTCCGCGAACGCGGTCGAGGAAGAACTGGCCGGGAGATTCCCGGACGAGCCCCGCGCGGTCCTCCATACGCTGGTCCAAGATGCGTTCGAGTCCCTCGCGCACGCCCGGATCCGCGACTTCGTTCCGCTCCTCGCCAGAAGGATCGTCAGCGAGAGAGTGGCTGCCGAACGACGACGACGCGAAGAGCCGTGAGACCCGGCTCCCTGGCTGGCTCACTTGAGCAAGACCCATCCTGACCGCCACCCGGGAGATCCGCGTGACCGTTGACAGCTTGGATGCCCGGTGTGACCGCCTGGATCCGGTCGAGCCAACCCCAGAGCCGGCCCCACCATGGGCGAATCGGCAGAGCGGTGAAGCCAGGGCGCGTCCGCATCCGGGCCGTCCAAATCGGTCGGGCGAGACACTCGGGTGGACAACCCGCAGCGGGGGCGGCGGGCCCGGCTCAGGAGGCGAAGTAGCAGTAGTCCACGGGCCGCGTCTCGCCTCCGGGGGCGACCCAGCGCCCACTCAGCGGATGACCGCCACTGACTGGTGGTTCTCGACAACGAGTCGACCGTCATGGGTCCACAGCCGGCGCGTCTCGGTGGTGTAGCCGTCGTTCGCGGCGGACATGGTCGACTCGAACACCAGGGGCTTGCCGGTCTCGACGTGCTCCGGTGCCAGGAGCAGGTGGGCGGCGTAGCTCACCGTGGCGAGCGGCCGAGACTCCGCCAGCGCCGCGAGTGCGGTCGGGTACCAAGCGTCGATGATGGCGACCAGGCGCTCGGCATCCCAGGTTGAGCCGTCCCGGAAGCCGACGTACCCGGCGCACCGAGCGGGGGACCCGGTGAGCGGCAGCCCGGCGCAGACACGAAACTCCACGTGCCCCATGAAGGGCGGCCAGCCCGGCCCGTCGGTCCCTAGCACGTCCACGTCAAGCCAGTGCGGCAGCGTTGGTGCCGGCGCATCGCCCCAGGTCGGCAGCTGGACCAGGTCGGCCGCCCGGGGGCGGCCGGTGATGACGACCGCATGCGCCACCAGCCCGTCACTGTCGCGCACCTCCGCCGCCCAGGTGGACATCCCCGAGCCCACCCGCAGGGCGTCGACACGGACGGTGGCCGGTCCAACCCGTAGGGGGGCACACATGTGCACCGACATCGTGCGCAGCCGCCGGACCGGGTCGGCCGCGCGTATCAGCACGGCCCGGGCGAGGCCGCCCGCGACCAGGCCGCCCCATGCCCCGCGGCCCTGCTGCCAACCATCGGGGACCTCCCAGCCGAAGGTCCCCTCCTCGACGGGCATCAGGGCGGTGGCATCCTCGAAGGTCATGTTCTGCGTCCCGTCCTCGCTGGTGGACACGCAGTATGGCCCCCGGCACCCCGAACCTCGGAGGTACCCGTGCAAGCCTTTCGCGACGCCGTTGCCCGCGGCGACCTCGAAGCCGTCGCTGCCCTGCTCGCCGAGGACGTCCGCTTCACCAGCCCCGTTGCGTACCGCCCCTATCAGGGTCGGGACATCACCCTCGCCATCCTCGGCGCGGTGATGCGCGTCTTCTCCGACTTCCGCTACGTCCGCGAGATCGGCTCCGACGGCCCGGACCACGTGCTCGTCTTCGAAGCAAGGGTCGGCGAGCGGGCCATCCAGGGGTGCGATCTCCTGCACGTCGACGACCAGGGTCAGATCGACGACTTCGTCGTCATGGTCCGACCCCTCTCGGCCGCCCAGGCGCTCGCCGCCGCCATGGCCGAGCAGTTCGACCGGATCGACCGCGAGGTGGGCGTGGGGCGGGAGACCCACTAGCCCGTCGGCCTACGGTGTCGGGACCGCGCCCGATCAGCCGAGGCAGAGGCAGAACGGGTGCCCCGCCGGGTCGAGGAACACCCGAAACGACGTACCGGGCTGGTGGTCGTGCTTGCTCGCCCCGAGCTCGAGGACCGCAACCTCGGCCGCGTCGAGGTCGTCGACGACCACGTCCAGGTGCATCTGCTGGGCCCCATGCTGGGTCGGCCAGGCCGGTCGGGAGTAGTCCCGAACCTGCTGGAAGGAGATGCACTGCCCGTAGTCCGCACGGATGTCGGCCCAGCCGGGTGAGGACTCCACCGTCCAGTCCAGCATCGCGGCGTAGAACGCGGCGAGGGCATCCGGGTCCGGACAGTCGATGACGATGCTCGGGTAGCGGGCGATGGCCATGGCGAGCACGGTACGCGCGGCCGCCGACAACCGCGCTCTCGCGAGCCCGGGGCACCCGCGGACAGCAGCCGGCGACGGGTCAGCCGGCGCCCCTTCGGGCGGCGACAAGGAGGGGCCGGCGCCCCTTCGGGCGCCGGCCCCTCCTTGCTGTTGTGCTCGGGATCGGTCCTGCTGTCGTGGTGCAGGTCCTCTCTCCGGATGGGTCAGCGTGCACTCACACGCCCGCCGCCACCGAGGCCTGTGTCCCACCGACAGCCGCGTCAGCCGGGACGTGCCGCGAGTGGCGGAACCCGAGGATGGACAGCGCCAGCATCAGCACGCCACCGATGATGAAGACCCAGGCCGCGATCCAGGCGATCTGGCCGATCTTCCAGAAGGCGTACGCGTTGAGCAGCATGCCGCGCAGGGTCGTGCCCTTGAACAGCGTCTCCACCTGGCCGGCCAGCTGGGTGTTGTTCGGGTCGGCCATCGCTGCGGCGCTCACCTGCGAGTAGGTCTTGCCGCCCGCCACCTCGGACAGGTGGACCGCGATGAAGTGGTTCGCGTACGTCTTCGCCTGCTCACCGTTCACCAGCTGCTGGCCGGCGTACTTCTGCATGGCCGCGAACTGCGGGCCCTTGATCGCGTCGCTGCCCTTGGGCGGGAAGTAGATCTTCTGAGCGGCCAGCTGCGAGTGCACCTGGTCGTTGATGAAGCTGTGTGCCCACAGCCCGAGGAAGCCGGCGACGAAGAGCACCAACGCCCCGATCAGCCCAGCCGTGGAAAGCAATGTGTCGAATGTGCTCCGTCGCATGGTCTGCGCTCCTTCACGTTCGAGGCGGGTGATCGACCCGCGCTCTGTGGCGAACACCTGGGTGGCTGTGCACCACCACTGGGCACACTTTGATGCTTCAACCAAGCCGCGGTTCAGTGCCGCAGGTCCCCGGTTACCGGGACGTTGGTCCCGCTCCGCGGCGGGGTGGCACAGTGGGAGCATGGCCAGGGGATCCGCGGAGGTTCCGGGACGGGAAGCCGAGCGGCTCCCGAACCTGCGTCTGGACGAGCTGCTGTCCGAGCTGCACCTGCGGCTGGCCGAGATCGTGGGCATGCGCGACCGCTCGCACGCCCTCCTCGAGGCCATCGTGGCGGTGGGCGGAGACCTGGACCTCGACGCCGTGCTGCACCGCATCGTCGACGCGGCGGTGACCCTGGCGGGCGCGACGTACGGCGCTCTCGGCGTCATCGACGAGGATGCGCAGCTCTCGGAGTTCATCACCGTGGGGGTCGACGAGGCCACCAGGGAGCGCATCGGCGATCCGCCGAGCGGGCGCGGGATCCTGGGACTGCTCATCAAGGACCCCCGGCCCCTGCGCCTGGCCGACCTGTCCCAGCACCCGGGGTCGTACGGCATCCCGCCCGGGCATCCGCCCATGCGCAGCTTCCTCGGTGTGCCCGTCCGGGTGCGCGAGGAGGTGTTCGGCGACCTCTACCTCACCGAGAAGCGAGGCGGTGGCGAGTTCGACGAGGAGGACGAGCGCGTCGTCGTCGCCCTCGCGACGGCCGCAGGCGTCGCGGTGGAGAACGCCCGTCTCTACGAACAGGCCCGGCGCCGCGAACGCTGGCTGCAGGCCACCGCCGAGGTCACCACCTCTGTCCTGTCCGGCTCGGATCCGCCGGACGTCCTGCGGGTCGTGGCCTCACGTGCCCTCGAGATCGCCGGCGCGACCAGCACGCTCATCGCCCTGCCCGGCGAGGAGGGGGCGCTGGTCGTCGAGGTGACCGACGGCGAGGGCGCCGAGCGCCTGCGCGGCATCGAGGAGGCCTCGCCGAGCAGCCTGCTGCTGACCGCGCTGCGGGGCTCGTCGCCCGTCACCACCTGCACCATCCACGCGCACGACACCCTGGGCCGCGCGCTGGGTGATGACGGCCACCGGGCCATGCTGGTGCAGCTGCGCGACTCCCGTGGGGTGCGCGGAGTCCTCGCGGTGATCCGGCCGCACTCCGCGCTGCCGTTCGGGGACGACACCGCGACGATGCTCGAGGGCTTCGCCGCCCAGGCGGCGGTCGCGCTGCAGCTCGCCGAGGCGCGCGCGGAGGCCGAACGGTTGCTGGTCTACGAGGACCGGGACCGGATCGCCCGCGACCTGCACGACCTGGTCATCCAGCGACTGTTCGCGAGCGGCATGCAGCTGGAGAGCCTGACCCGCCTGCTCGACAAGGAGGAGGCGGTTCAGCGGGTCCAGCGGGTGGTCGACGACCTGGACGCCACGATCCGGGAGATCCGCTCGGCGATCTACGCCTTGCAGAGCCCCCACGAGCAGGCCGGGAGCCTGCGCCAGCAGCTGCTCGAGGTCGCCGACCGAGCCGCCGACTCGCTGGGGTTCACGCCCTCGATCCAGTTCGTCGGGCCGGTCGACAGCGCCGTGGACCGACATCTCGGCCAGGACCTCGTCGCGGTCCTCGTCGAGGCGCTCTCGAACGTGGCCCGGCACGCTAAGGCGACCCGGGCATACGTGGAGGTGGAGGTCGACGCCCAGGAGGTGCGGCTCACGGTGAGGGACGACGGCATCGGCATCCCCGAGGTCGGGCGCCGCAGCGGACTGTCCAACCTGGAGTCACGCGCCGTCTCGCGGGGCGGCGAGCTGGCCCTGGACGCCGCAGGTGGCGGCGGCACCCGGCTGCGCTGGACCGCTCCCCTGGCCTGAGGGCCGCACCGGCTCAGTGGCGCTGCCGTTGCTCAGTGGCCCTGCTCGTGACGGATCTCCGCCGCGTAGACCGCTGCCTGGGTCCGACGCTCCATCCCGAGCTTGGCCAGCAGGTTCGAGACGTAGTTCTTCACGGTCTTCTCGGCGAGGAAGAGCCGTTCGCCGATCTGGCGGTTGGTCAGCCCCTCGCCGATCAGGGCCAGGATCTCCCGCTCGCGCTCGGTGAGGCCGCGCAGCGGGTCGTTGCCGTCGGCCTGGGCGCGCAGACGGTCCATCACCTTGGCGGTGGTCCTCGGGTCCAGCAGCGACTCCCCGCGAGCGACCGTGCGCACCGCTCCGATGAGGTCGCTTCCGCGGATCTGCTTGAGGACGTACCCGGAGGCCCCAGCCATGATCGCGTCGAAGAGCGCCTCGTCGTCGGCGAAGGAGGTCAGCATGAGGCAGTGCAGCTCGGGCATGCCCGAGCGCAGCTCACGGCAGACGCTGACCCCGTCCCCGTCAGGGAGGCGTACGTCGAGCACGGCCACGGACGGGCGCAGCGCCGGCACCCTCGCCAGGGCCTCGCTGGCGGTCGACGCCTCCCCCACGACCTCGATGTCGCCCTCGCTCTCGAGCAGGTCCTTGACGCCTCGCCGGACCACCTCGTGGTCGTCGAGGAGGAAGACCCGGATCCGGCCGGGCTCCTCGGGATCAGGCACGCGTGTCTCCAGGGTCCGGGAACGTCTGCGTCGACGGTAGCCGACCAGCGGCGCCGCCAGGGACCTTCGTCCCGGTGTCGGGAGGACCTCCGGGCCTGGCCGGCGCTCCGGCGAGGCGGCCAGGGTGGAACCGTCCGCGCCCCGCATGAGCGAAGAGGAGTCCCGTCGTGCTGGACATCTCGAGATGGCAGTTCGCGATCACGACCCTCTTCCACTTCCTGTTCGTCCCGCTGACCATCGGCCTGTCCGCCCTCGTCGCCGGCATGCAGACCGCCTGGGTCCGCACCGGCAAGGAGCACTACCTGCGGGCCACGAAGTTCTGGGGCAAGCTCTTCCTGATCAACTTCGCGATCGGTGTCGTCACCGGCATCGTGCAGGAGTTCCAGTTCGGGATGAGCTGGTCGGCCTACTCCCGCTTCGTCGGCGACATCTTCGGCGCCCCCCTCGCCATCGAGGGCCTGCTCGCCTTCTTCATGGAGTCGACCTTCCTCGGCCTGTGGATCTTCGGCTGGGGGCGGCTGCCGAAGCGGGTGCACCTCGCCACGATCTGGCTCGCCTCGATCGGCACGATGCTCTCGGCCTACTTCATCCTCGCCGCCAACGCCTGGATGCAGCACCCCGTGGGCTACCGCATCGACGCCAAGCAGGGTCGGGCGATCCTCACCGACTTCCCGCCGGTGCTCTTCCAGAACACCGCGGTGACGGCGTTCCTCCACACGATCAGCGCGGCCTTCCTCACCAGCGGCATGTTCATCGTCGGCGTGAGCGCCTACCACCTGGTCCGCAAGCGCCACATCGACGTACTGCTGCCCTCGCTTCGCCTGGGGCTGTGGGTCGGGCTCATCGCCGGCCTCGCCGTGATGTTCACCGGCGACCTGCAGGCGCGGGTCATGACCAGCCAGCAGCCGATGAAGATGGCTTCGGCCGAGGCGCTGTACAACACCTCATCGCCGGCCTCGTTCTCCGTGTTCACCGTCGGCAGCCTCAACGGCTCGAAGGAGATCTGGAGCATCCGGATCCCGCATGGCCTGTCCCTGCTCGCCACCGGCAGCCCGAACGGCACCGTCAGGGGCATCAACGACATCCAGCAGGAGTACGTCCAGAAGTACGGGCCCGGCAGCTACAAGCCGATCATCCCGATCACCTACTGGTCGTTCCGCCTCATGATCGGCTTCGGGGTGCTCGCGCTGCTGCTGTCGATCGTCGGCCTGTGGGTCACCCGCGACAAGCAGCTGCCCAAGCCGACCTGGTGGTGGAAGGCCTCCAGCCTCGCCGTGGTGCTGCCGGTGCTCGCGAACAGCTTCGGCTGGATCTTCACCGAGCTCGGCCGCCAGCCCTGGGTCGTCTTCGGCCTCATGAAGACCAAGAACGGGGTCTCGGGCTCGGTCGGGGCGGGCAGCGCCGCGATCTCCATCACGGTGCTCACGCTGCTGTACGCCCTCCTGGCGGTGATCGAGATCGGCCTCATCGTCCGCTTCGCCAAGGCCGGTCCCGAGCCGGCACCGATTCCGGAGAAGGCCGAGGGTGAGGAGTCCGACCGGCTGACCTTCGCCTACTGACCGAACGCGATCCACCAAGCACAGACGGAAACCGAGACAGGACCAAGGAGCAGACCCGCCATGGCGCTGACCGACTTGTGGTTCGTGCTGATCGCCGTCCTGTGGGGTGGCTACCTCGTCCTCGACGGCTTCGACCTCGGCGTCGGGATGCTGCTGGGGCTCGCGCGATCCGACGCGGAACGCCGGGTGATGATCAACACGATCGGCCCGGTCTGGGACGGCAACGAGGTGTGGCTGCTGGTGGCGGGAGGCGCGACGTTCGCGGCCTTCCCCATGTGGTACGCCACGATGTTCAGCGGCTTCTTCCTCGCCCTGCTGCTCCTCCTGGTCGCCCTGATCGTGCGCGGGGTCTCCTTCGAGTACCGCGGCAAGATCGACGACGAGGCGTGGCGCCGGCGCTGGGACATCGCGATCGGCATCTCCTCCGCCGCCGCTGCCCTGCTGCTGGGAGTCGCCCTCGCCAACGTCGTTCGCGGCGTGCCGATCAACGCCGACCAGCAGTACACCGGCACCCTGTTCACCCTCCTGAACCCCTACGCCTTGCTCGGCGGACTGATGACGCTCTCGGTGTTCGCCCTCCACGGCGCCCTGTTCATCGCGCTGAAGACCGACGGCGAGATCCGGCACCGCGCTCACGGCGCCGCGCTGCGGATCGGGATCGCCGCGGTCGTGTTCGCCGCCTCCTTCCTGCTGTGGACGCAGCTCAGCTATGGCGCCGGCTGGACGTGGGTGAGCCTCGTGGTGGCCGCGCTCGCGCTCGTCGGATCACTCGTCGCGACCCTCCGTGGCCGCGAGGGCTGGGCGTTCCTCGGGACGTCGATCGCGATCCTCGGCGCGGTCACGACCATGTTCGGCGCGCTCTACCCCAACGTCTTGCCGTCCACGACCAACCCGGCGTGGAGCCTGACGGTGACCAACGCGTCGTCGTCGCACTACACGCTGACGATCATGACCTGGGTCGCCGTCATCTTCACCCCGCTCGTCCTGCTCTACCAGGGCTGGACGTACTGGGTCTTCCGCCGCCGGATCAGCGTCGACCAGATGCCGCCGTACGAGGCCCTGCCCCGCGAGCCGGTCGACGCCACCCGCTGACCTCCGGCCCACCCCAACCCCACCCCAACCCCACCACCATGTTGTTAGGCGTTCGTCGGTGGATACACCCGCGAATGCCTAACAGTTCAACGGGGTGGCGGGCCTGAGGGTGAGTCGGGGCCGGTCGGGGAGGATGGCGGAGGGGGTAGCGCGGCCTCGAGCTGACTGCCAGCCGCCTCGAGAGCGCCTCTCGCCTCCGCCGCCGCCTCGGCGGTGGGCGCCGAGGTCCAGGCATCGATGGCCTGACGCGTCGCGGTGACGGCCGAGGCGATACCGGCGACGCGCAAGCCCGCCGCCTCGTCTGGGGCGGAGCTGCGGAGGACGGCCAGCCGATCCTCCAGCGCCCCCACCCGCGGCCGGGCCACCGACCACGCCCCCCGTCGTTCCTCGTCGCTGGCCGCCCCCCGGATCGTCGGGAGCAGGGCCGCCGACAGCCAGCGCGCCTCGCCGACCGCGCGGTCGACGTCGCCGCTCCAGGCCGCCCGTCGTGCCCGGGACCGGGCGGCCAGGACGAACCAGGTCACCGCCCCGGCGACGACCAGCAGGCCCACTGCCAGCCAGAGCCAGCCCGAGGAGGAGGAGGATGCGGCCACGGACGCGCTACCGGAGGCGACGGCCGATGACGCGAGCGCACTCGCGCTGGCAGAGGGGGCGCTTGTCGCGGGTGCTGAGGACGTCGCCGTCGGCGTGGACGTACCCGTCGGCGTCGGCGTGGGGGTGGGCGTCGGAGTCGGGGTTGGCGTGGAGGTGGGCGTCGGGGTCGAGGGCTCGCTGGGAGCGGCGGTGGACTCCGAGCGGGAGATGCTGAGCGAGGGTCGCGCCGACTCCTGCGGGCTCTGGCTCTCGGGCGCGACCGCGCTCTGGCTGGCGGCCGGCGACCGCGAGCCGAGCACGCCCGGCAGGGACGGGCGCGTGCTGGGGCGCAGCGAGGAGCCGATCCCGTTCGAGCCGCCACACCCCGCGACGGCGAGCACGACCGCGCCGAGGACGCCGGCCAGCACGAGCCGTCGGGCTGTGCGGCGTCGTACCCGGCGCTCCACGCGGTCATCCTGCCAGAGCCCGAAGTCGTTCCCGGGCACCGAAGCCGCCACGAGCTTCACGGCAACGCCCTCCAGGGGCAGCCGGTCGCTTGCGCATCGCCTCGTAGGCTGGCCGCCGTGCGGAGCGGACGATGAGCGAGCCTGCGCGTCCGGGACCAGAGCTTCGGGTGGTCGCTCCCCGCTTCACGCCCGCGGTGCGCCGCTTCATCGCCAACGAGTCCGGCAGTGCCGCCGTCCTCCTGGGGGCGACCCTGCTTGCCGTCGTGTGGGTCAACTCAGGGTGGTCGCACTCCTACGAGGCCCTGTGGGCCACCCCGGTCCACATCGGCGTGGGGGACCGCAGCCTCGACATGGACCTTCGGCACGTGGTCAACGACGTCGCCATGTCACTGTTCTTCCTCGTCCTCGGCGTGGAGATCGCCCGCGAGACGACCTCGGGTGAGCTGCGCAACCCCGGGACCTTCCTCGTGCCCGCCCTGGGCGCGCTCGGCGGTGTCCTCGCGCCGATCCTCATCTTCCTGGCCATCAACGCCGGTCACCCGACCGCCCACGGCTGGGGGATCGTGATGTCGAGCGACACCGCGTTCGTCCTCGGCATCCTCGCGCTCTTCGGTCCCCGCTGCCCCGACCAGCTGCGCGTGTTCCTGCTCGCGGCGGCGGTGGTCGACGACGTCTGCGCCATCACCGTGATGGCGCTGTTCTACACGGCCTCCCCCGACCTGGCGGCGCTCGCCGTCTCGGTCGTCCTCGTCGGGGCCGTCCTGGCGATGCGCTGGCTGGGCGTGTGGCGCGTGACGCCGTACGTCCTCGTGGGGCTGGCCCTCTGGTTCGCCGTCTACCGCTCCGGCGTGCAGCCGACGCTGGCCGGCCTGCTCGTGGGCCTGCTCGTGCCGGTGCGACCGGCCCGCCGCGAGGTGCTGCGCCGGATCCCCGTGTACGGCCGCGCGGTCGTCGAGAACCCGACCGCGGAACGAGCGCGCCTGGCGACCATGGCGGTCTCGGCGGCGGTACCGACCGGCGAGCGGCTGCAACGAGCGGTCCACCCGTGGTCGGCGTACGTGGTCGTGCCTGTCTTCGGCCTCGCCAACGCCGGGGTTCGGATGGACGCGGACACCCTGCGGTCCGCGCTGCACTCCCCGCTGACCATCGGGGTCGTCGTGGGGCTGGTCGTCGGGAACACCATCGGGGTCGCCGGTGTCTCCTGGCTGGCCCTGCGTACCGGGGCCGGCGCCCTGCCCGGTCGCGTGCGCTACAGCCACCTCCTCGGTGGGGCGGTGCTGGCGGGCATCGGGTTCACGATCGCCTTGTTCGTCACCGACCTGGCCTTCAGCTCACCCGCACTTCGCGACCAGGCCAAGATCGGCATCCTGGCGGGGTCGGTCGTGGCCGCCGCTGCCGGCTCGGCGGTCCTGCGGCTGATGGGCGAGCGCTGGCCGCTGTGCTCCCCGGCGGGCGAGGAGGTCCCCGCGGCGCTACCCCCGCTCCCCTGGGTCCAGCCCGTGGCGCTCTGAGGTCCCCGTGGCGCGCTGCAGCGCTTGGAGCTCGACGCGGCCGACGTAGGGCTCGCCCTCGATGAACAGGGTCGGGGTTCCCGCGACACCCGCCTCGCGGCCAGCCGCGTAGTCGGCTCGTACCTTCTCCGCGAAGCGCTGGGCGGGTGCGCCCGTCGCGAGCTCGGGGTCGGCACCGACCTGCTCGGCGTATCGGCGCAGGTCGGCGTCCAGGAGGTGCGCCTGCTTGGCGAACAGCAGGTAGTGCATGTCCCAGAAGCGGCCGCTGGCCGTCGTGGACTCGGCCGCCAGCGCCGCCGTCAAAGCGTGCGGGTGCACCTCGAACAGCGGGAAGTTTCGGAAGACCAGACGCACCTGCCCCTCGGAGCGCGCCACGAGCTCACGAAGGACCGGCGCGGCACCCGCGCAGTACGGGCATTCGTAGTCGCCGAACTCGAGGACCGTGACCGGCGCGAAGGGATCGCCGCTGACGTGCTCGACGAGGACGTCGTCGGGCTCCGGGCCGTCAGGGGCGTACGTGACCACCACGCGCGACAGTCCAGCGCACCGCCGCGCGGGTTCACAACCCGGCGGTCAGCGCCAGGCGGAGCGCCCGCCGGCGCCGGCGCCGGCGGCGAAGAAGGTGACGAGGATGCCGGCCGGGAGGGCGCCCCAGAAGCTCAGCCCCACCCCGAGGTTGCCAACGAACAGCATGAGCAGCCAGGTCGCTGGGAAGGACGCAATGACCGCGGCGACGAGCAGGATGATGAAGGCCATGGGAGGACGGTGACACGGCGGGCACGCCCGACTGACGCCGACACGCGGTCACCCTGCCGGCGGCGGACCATCGCCACCGTGCCGGCAGCAGGCGATCGGCACCCTGCCGGCCCCGCGATGAGGGAGCTGGTCAGCGGACCCGGCCGCGAGGGCGAAGACGTACGTTGGGCAGCGCCGGCGCCGCCATGCGCTCAGCCGTCGGGTAGTCCACCTCGCCGAAGCGCGGGTCGCCGCCGGCGTTCCACCGCTGCCTCGCGTCCGCGATCTCCTCGTGGCTTCCGGCCACGAAGTTCCACCACATGACGATCTCCTCCTCGAAGGGCTCGCCTCCGAGCAGCAGCACCCGAGCGTCCTCGTCGAGCTCGACCTCGAGCTCGGTGCGGGCCCGGCCGAGGTACATCGCGCTGCCGACCCGGACCGCGCTGCCGTCGACCCGAGCCTGTCCCGCGAGCGGGACCAGCACGTGCTCGAAGGAGGTCTCCAGAGCGAGCCGGCCCGGCCCGGGGCTGCTCCACGTGAGCTCGGCGCCGAGCAGTGGCGTGAGTCCTTGCGCGGGAGCCCGTACGTCGCCGACGGCCCCGACGAACACCTGGGCGAGCACGCCTCCGGCGTCGACGTACGGTGCCCGCTCGTGCAGCGTGAAGGAGGGCGGGCGGTGCCGCTCGGCCTCGCTGAGCGCCACCCACAGCTGGGCGCCGTGGAGGACGGCGCTCGCCGGCACGACGTCCTCCGAGTGGGCGATCCCGTGACCGGCCGTCATCACCGCGACCCGACCGGGAGTGACCTCGGCCAGGTTGCCCAGGGAGTCCCGGTGGGTGACCGCCCCGGCCGCCAGCCAGCTCACGGTCTGCAGCCCGGTGTGCGGATGCGGCGGTACGTGCATCGCGGCGCCGCCGGACACGGGTCGCGGCCCGAAGACGTCGGCGAAGCACCACGCGCCGACCATCCGGCGACCGCGGCTGGGCAGCAGGCGCAGGACCTCGCTGCGGGGGCTGATCGCCGCGACCGCACCCGCGAACACGGTCGTCTCGGCACCGCTGGGCTCCTCGTCGTCCCCGCAGCCCGCGTAGACGTCGGCGACCGCGTTGCTCACGAGGCCACGCTAGCCACTCCAGCAGATGGGTGGCTCCGACCACCCCTTCGGTCGCGGCACGTGACGTGAAAGAGTCGTCCCCGACCCTGACGGCCGCGTACGAGCAAACGTCTTTCGTCCCGAGGACATGCCATGAGCACTGAGGACAGGTCAGGAGCGGAGCAGGCGCGGCTGGCGGCAGCCGACGCCGGGCGGGAGGACTGGCGCGCCTGGGGCCCGTACGTGTCCGAGCGCGCGTGGGGCACTGTGCGCGAGGACTACAGCCCCGATGGCGAAGCCTGGACGTACCTGCCGCACGACCACGCACGTTCGCGGACCTTCCGCTGGAGCGAGGACGGGATGGCGGCAGTCTGCGACGAGCAACAGTTCTTCGTCCTGGCCGTCGCGCTGTGGAACGGGGTCGACCCGATCCTCAAGGAGCGGATGTTCGGCCTCTCCGGCCCGGAGGGAAACCATGGTGAGGACGTCAAGGAGTACTGGTGGTACCTCGACTCCACGCCCACGCACTCCTGGATGACCTGGCGCTACCACTATCCGCAGCGGGCCTTCCCGTACGACGACCTCGTCAGCGAGAACGCCCGCCGCGGCAAGCTCGACCGAGAGTACGAGCTGGTCGACACCGGGATCTTCGACGAGGACCGTTACTGGGCAGTGACGGTGGACCACGCGAAGGCCGCACCACGCGACCTGCTGACCCGCATCACGGTCGAGAACCGCGGGCCGGAGGAGGCGACGATCCACGTCCTGCCCACCGTGTGGTTCCGTAACACCTGGGCGTGGGGTCGCCCCGGGCAGGACGCCGTACCGAGCATCGTCGCCTCGGGGGGTCGGCTCGTGGCGGTGTCCGAGCCGACCGGGACGCTCACCCTCGGGGCGAGTGGCGACCCCGAGCTGCTCTTCTGCGACAACGAGACGAACACGCAGCGGCTGTACGGCGATCCCGGCCGCTCGCCGTACCCCAAGGACGGGATCAACGACCACGTCGTCCACGGGGCTGCGACCGTCAACCCGGCGATGGTGGGGACCAAGGCCGCCTTCCACTACACGCTGACCGTGCCCGCCGGCGGCAGCGCCGAGGTCCGGCTACGTACCGTTGCGGAGGAGTCGGCGGCACCCGACACCGAGCGGGGATTCGCCGACGTCATGAGCGCGCGCAGGGCTGAGGCGGATGCCTACTTCGCCGCCCTGACGCCGCCGGAGGCGACGCCGGACGAGGCGGGAGTGCTTCGCCAGGCCATCGCCGGACTCATGTGGGGCAAGCAGCTCTACCACTACAACGTGAAGCGCTGGCTCGAGGGCGACCCGGCCGGCCCGCCGCCGCCGGAGTCGCGAAACCAAGGACGCAACCACGACTGGTGGCACCTCGACAACTTCGACGTCATCTCGATGCCGGACCCGTGGGAGTACCCCTGGTACGCCAGCTGGGACCTCGCCTTCCACTGCATACCGATCGCCCGCGTCGACCCGACCTTCGCCAAGAACCAGCTGCTGCTCATGTTCCGCGAGTGGTACATGCATCCGAACGGCCAGATCCCGGCATATGAGTGGTCCTTCAGCGACGTCAACCCGCCGGTCCAGGCAGCCGCCGCCCTCCGGGTGTTCCACGTGGACGGCTCGACCGACTACGAGTTCCTCGCGCGCATGTTCCACAAGCTGCTCATCAACTTCACCTGGTGGGTCAACCGCAAGGACGCCGAGGGCAACAACGTCTTCGAGGGCGGCTTCCTCGGCCTGGACAACATTGGCCCGATCGACCGCTCGGCGCCCCTCCCGGTGGCCGCCCAGCTGGAACAAAGCGACGGCACCGCCTGGATGGCGATGTACGCGCTCTGCATGCTCGAGATGGCCCTCATCCTCGCTGAGCACGACCGCGCCTACGAGGACACCGCGACCAAGTTCTTCGAGCACTTCGCCTACATCGGCGAGGCGATGAACGCCAAGGGGCTGTGGGATGAGGCCGACGGCTTCTTCTACGACGTGCTCTCCTTCGCGGACGGCTCACGGCTGCCGATGCGGGTGCGTTCGATGGTCGGGCTGCTGCCCCTGTCCGCGACCATGACACTTGGCCAGCGCACGCTGGGAGCACTGCCCGGCTTCGCCGGGCACCTGCGCTGGTTCCTCAAGTACCGGCCCGAGTACCTCTCCGTCGTGGGGACGACGCATGTCCACGACGGCGGCGAGGGCCGGCTGCTGTCGGTGGTCGACGGTGAGCGCCTGCTCCGAGTGCTCGCCCGCATGCTCGACGAGCAGGAGTTCCTGTCCCCGTACGGGCTGCGCGCCGTGTCCCGTGCCCACGCGGAGCATCCCTTCGCCCTCGACCTCGCGGGTTCGGCGTACTCGGTCGACTACGAACCCGGGGAGTCCACGTCCGACCTGTTCGGCGGGAACTCGAACTGGCGAGGACCGATCTGGTTCCCCGTCAACTTCCTGCTCATCGACGCGGTCCGCCGCTTCGCCCGCTTCTACGGCGACGACCTCCTCGTCGAGCACCCCACCGGGTCGGGGACCAAGCAGACCCTCGCCGAGGTCGCCGACGACCTCGCTCGACGGCTCGTGAGCATCTTCCTCGACGCCGACGGCCGTCGGCCGGTGTTCGGGGACTGCGAGCTGTTCCAGGGCGACCGGCACTGGCACGACCTGATCCCCTTCCACGAGTACTTCCACGGGGACACCGGGCGCGGGCTCGGCGCGTCCCACCAGACCGGCTGGACCGCGCTCGTCGCCGAGTTCATCCTCGGCGCCGCTCACGCGGACTACGGCCGGTGAGTAGCGACCGACGGACGACCCGCCTCGCACTGCACGCAGTGGCGGAGCAGATCATCGCTGGACACCAGTGGCGGGCGCTCGGGACCATCCGTCTCACGGTGCGGCCGTATGGGTTCTCCAGCCGGGACCTCCCGACGCCCCCGCACCGGCTGGCCGTCGACGGCACCGACCTCGTCGTCGGCGATCACCGCCTCGCGCTGGCCGGCAGTCTCGGTGCACTCGCGGCCGCGGCCGGGGTGGCGTGCCGGGGCCCCGAAGGGGTGTACCCGCTTGCGCTCACCCTGGGCCCGGACGACGAGCTTCGGGTGGACGCCGAGGCGGCGGGGGAGATGAGCCGTGCCTGGGTGCTCGGCGACTCGGTCCTGCGGGCCTTCGGCAGCCTGCACCACCGGGGCGGCCTCGAGCCGGTGCTGTGGCCGGAGCACCTCGACGTGGCGGTCAGCCTCGACGAGGTGAACTACGGGGTCTCGCCCGGTGACGAGGCCATCCCGGAGCCGTACGCCTACGTCGGGCCGCACCGTCGGCGGGCCGGGGAGTTCTGGAACGCCCCCTTCGGCGCCTCGCTCCCGATGTCTGAGACATCGGCCGCGGCGCTGCGTTCCTTCTTCGAGGAAGGGCGGACCCGAGCGCGGACCGATCCCTTCGCGGACGGCTGAGGACCTACGTCGGCCCGGCCAGGCGAACCTGGTCGGGCCGGCGTCCCCCTGCTCGAACGATCTTGCTAGGGCAGGTCCGGCTTCATGTTGCTGACCAGCACCACGACGTCCTGGTAGTCGTAGTTGCTGCCGAACATCTCCACGCAGACCAGCCAGGTGTTGGGCACGACCTTCCCGCTGTTGTCCTTGAGCGGATAGAAGCGGATGTGGTGGCCGCACGGGCTGGTGCACCCGTGCTTCACGTCACCAGTGGTGGAGTTGCGCGTGTCGTCGCTGTACTCGCGGCCCATGAAGTTGAACCCGAAGGACACCCCCGGCGAGAAGGACGCCTGACCGGGGAGGTAGGTCACCCCGTCCGAGGCCAGGATGCGTGGCAGCACCGTCTGCGCCTCGCTGACCGGGGGGTTCATGATCATCGTGCAGGAACCCGGAAGCGTCGTCGACGGCAGGCAGGGGTCGGTGCTGTCGCTGCGCGGGTACCAGTACATCGCCGGCTGGAACAGGCCGTGGGTGTTGGCGAGCTCCCTGGCCACGATCGGCTGGCTCGGGTCCGCGGCGACCCAGAAGGGCGAGAGGACCTCGTCCCCGGTGGTCTTGACCGTGCCGTTGCCACCGAAGGCCTGACCCGAGTACACGACCTGGGTCTTGTACCCGAACACCTGCATGTAGTTGGCCAGCGTCGGCTCGTTCGGGCCCTGAGCCGCGGGCTGCCACGCGCCGCCGAGGGTGACCGAGAACGACGAGCGGGCGGGGTCGGTGCTCTTGACGGTCAACGAGCCCATCTGCACGGCGGGCGCTGCGATCGCGACGAACCGGATCGGGACGTTGAGCGTGCCTCCCGCGGGGATGTCCTGCGGGAGGGAGACCGCCGGGTTGAAGGCGTACGTGCCGGTGAGGGTCAGGCCGGTGACGGTGATCGTGGAGCTGCCGGTGTTGCTCAGCACCACGGTGTCCTGGTCGTGCTGCGCGTACGTGGCGCTGCCGTTGAGGTTGGTCCCGATCCGGCTGAAGACGAACCAGTCGTTGGACGGGACGCCGTCGGGGTTCACGGAGACCAGGGCCGGCGGCACGGTGACCACGGTGTTCTTGACCTGGAACGCGGCGGTGCTTGTCTGCGCGGCGCCGCTGGTCGGGGTGACGACCTGGGTGATCGTGTGGCCGCCGTCGGCGAGCGCGGTGGTGTCGTAGGCGTAGGCGGAGGTGGGCGTGCCGCCCGCGAAGTCGTACGGCGCCGTGCCCTCGGTGTGGATCGGCGAGCCGGTCTGGCCGGGGTCGTCGAGGTAGTAGACCACCTTCTTGATCCCGGTCGCGGGGGTCGTGAAGACGTAGATCTTGCCGGACACCGTCTGGCCGGCCAGGGCCACGGCTGCCGACCGGTCGGGGTGCGTGCTCAGGTCGAGGGTGAACGCCGAGCTCGACGAGCCGGAGGACGAGGTGCCCGAGGACGAGGAGCTCCCGCTGGAGGACGTACCGGAGGACGAGGAGCTCCCGCTGGAGGACGTACCGGAGGACGAGGAGGTCCCGCTCGAGGACGTACCGGAGGAGCTCGAGGCGCCGGAGCTCGACGGCGACGAGGACGAGCCGCCCACGGTGAAGGTCGCGGTGTAGACCTGGACCGCATTGGCCGTCGTGGTCACGGCCTGGGTGATCGTGTGCGTCCCTGCCGTCAGCTTGCTCGTGTCGTAGGGGTTGGCGGCCGCGGGCGGCCCGCCGTTGAAGTCGTAAGGCGCCGTCGTCTCGGTGTGGAACGCGGCGTTGGCCCGGGTCGGGTCGTCGAGGTAGAAGCTGACCGACTTGATGTCGGTGGCCGGTGCGGTGAAGACGTAGATGTTGCCCGTCACGTTCGCGCCGTTCAGGGCGACCGGCGAGCTGCGGTCGGCCGACGTGCTGACCTGCAGCGTGTACGTCGTCGCCGCCTCGGCGGGCCCGACGACGAGCACCGCGGCAGCGAGCGCCGCGAGCACCCCCACCACGGCGACGAGACGAGCGCTTCGCCCGGCGGCCCCCGCGCGCCCGCTCCTGTGGCGGCCACGGCCACCCGGAACCCAACCCCGCATCTCGTGCTCCCCCATCCCTTGCCCCGGCTGGTGCCGGGCTTGTTCGGTCCCCGCTCACGACGTGCGACGCGTCCGACACGGCACGCGTCCGCGTCAGCATCCATGGCGGACCGAGGGCCCTGGATCGGCCGTACGGACGATCTTTTCGCCGGGACGACGGAGCGCAGCAGCCGATCAGGTCAACCGTGTCACGCGCGGTGCCCGAGGTCTCACGCTTCGTGGAGTGGCGCACCCCTGGACCGCCCGAGGGGCAGGATGGCGAGCATGCTGCTGACCCCCGCCGAACGGGACCGGCTGCTGGTCTTCACCGCGGCCGAGCTGGCCCGCGCCCGCCGGGCTCGCGGCCTTCGGCTCAACGTGCCGGAGACCATCGCGCTCGTCGCCGACGCGGTCTGCGAGGCGGCCCGGGACGGCGCTCGCCACGCCGAGGCGCTCGACGCCGGACGGCGGGTCCTCGGGCCTGGGGACGTCCTGCCCGGCGTCGCGGACGTGGTCCGCGAGGTGAAGGTCGAGGCCGTCTTCGAGGACGGCACGCGGATGGTCGTGGTGACCGACCCGGTGGGGCCGGCACCGGCCGACGGGCTCGGCGTCGGCGGGCGCGAGGCGGCGCCGGAGCCGGTTGCGCGGGAGGCCGACGCCGTCGTGCTCACGGTCACCAACTCCGCGACCGTCCCCATCTCGGTGAGCAGCCACTTCCACTTCTTCGAGGTCAACCCGCGGCTGGCCTTCGACCGGGCGCGGGCGTACGGCCGGCACCTGCGCATCGCGGCGGGGTCGACGCGGCGCTTCGACCCCGGGGTCCCCACCGAGGTCTCCCTCGTCCCCTTCGGGGGGGAGCGCGTGGTGGTCGGCTTCTCGGGGCTGGTCGACGGCGCCCTCGACGGCCCGGGCGCCCGCGAGGCGGCGCTCGAACGAGCCCGGGCTACCGGGTTCCTCGACCACGACCCCGTCAACGGTCCGGGCGCGGCGCCGTGAGGGCGGTCCCCGACGTCGAGGCCACGGCCGTTCCCGGGCCCGGGGACCGGATCCGCCTCGGCGACACCGGGCTCGTCGTGCGGGTGGGTGGCGCGGCCCACGACGACGGCTTCACGCTGCTCACCGGATTCGCGAAGACCGCCCGCGACGGCATCGGGCTGCGCGCCGTCCGCACCGAGGACTCCTGCGACGTCGTCGTCACCAACGCGGTGGTCCTCGACCCGGTCCTCGGGATCCGCAGCGCGAGCATCGGCATCCGCGAGGGCCGCATCGTCGGGGTGGGGCGGGCCGGCAACCCCGACACCACCGACGACGTCGACGTGGTGGTCGGCACCGGCACCGTGATCGTCCCGGCCGAAGGGCTGATCGCCACGCCGGGGGCGGTCGACACCCACGTGCACCTGCTCTCCCCGCGCATCTGCGAGGCGGCGCTCTCCTCGGGGGTGACGAGCATCCTCGGGCAGGAGTTCGGCCCGTTCTGGGGCGTCGGGGTGAACACGACATGGGGACTGCGGAGCGCGTACGCCGCCTTCGACGCCTGGCCGGTCAACGTCGGGTTCCTCGGCCGTGGCTCGTCCTCGCGTCGCGAGCCGCTGGAGCAGGCGCTGGAGGGCGGGGTCTGCGCATTCAAGGTGCACGAGGACCTCGGCGCGCACCTGCGCTCGCTCGACACCGCGCTGCGGGTCGCCGACGACTACGACGTCCAGGTCGCCGTCCACACCGACGGGCTGAACGAGAACCTCTCCGTCGCCGACACCCTCGCGGTCCTCGATGGCCGCGTCGTGCACGCCTACCACGTGGAGGGGTGCGGCGGTGGGCACGTCCCGGACGTGCTGTCCCTCGCCGGCGTCGGGAACGTCATCGGATCGTCGACCAACCCCACGCTGCCCTACGCCCGGGACGCGATCGCCGAGCACGAGTCGATGATCGTCGCCGTCCACGGCCTGCGACCCGAGCTGCCCGGCGAGCTCCGCCTCGCCCACGACCGGGTCCGCGCGTCGACGATGGCCGCCGAGGACGTCCTGCACGACCTCGGGGTCATCCCGATCACCTCCTCCGACGCCCAGGGGATGGGCCGGGCCGGCGAGACGATCCGCCGTACCTTCGCGATGGCCTCGGTCCTCAAGTCGACCCGCGGCCCGCTCGAGGGGGACGGCCCCGACGACGACAACGCCCGGGTGCTGCGCTATCTCGCGAAGCTGACCATCAACCCCGCGATCGCCCACGGGATCGGGCACGAGGTCGGGTCGCTGGAACCCGGCAAGCTCGCCGACATCGTGCTGTGGCGCCCCGAGTACTTCGGAGCCAAGCCCTCGCTCGTGCTCAAGGCCGGGTTGCCGGCGTGGGGGGTGGTCGGCGACCCCAACGCGGCGACCGACACCTGCGAGCCGCTCGTGCTCGGTCCCCAGTTCGCCGGCTCCGGGGCGGCGCCGGCCGACGTCAGCGTGGTCTTCGTCAACAGCGCCGCAGCCGAGGCGGACTCCGACGTGCTCGCGACGCGACGTCGGCGGGTGGCCGTGCGGGGGACGCGAACCATCGGGCTGGCCTCGATGCACCGCGGCAACGACCGCCTCGGCCGGGTGGAGGTGAGCGCCGACGCGGCCCGGGTCACCCTCGACGGGGCCGAGGTGAGCACCCCGCCGGTCGAGACGGTCCCGCTGTCCCGGCTGTACTTCCTGTGAGTCCCCCCGGCGTCAGCCGGTACGCCCGCGCGAGCTCGAGCGGCGCTGGCTGCTCGCCGCGTCCGTCCCGGGCGAGCCGCTGCGGGCCTGCCGGATCGAGGACCGCTACCTGCGGGGACGCCGGCCTTCGGCTGCGCACGATGGGTTGCCCCGACGCGACGACGTACGAGCTCACCCAGAAGCAACCCGGCGAGGGCGGCGGTCCGGGCACCCTCACGACGATCTACCTCAGCGAGGAGCAGGCCCGCTCGTTGGAGGTTCTCCCCGCCGACCTGCTGGCCAGGACGAGGTCCGCGTTCCCGCCCTACGGGGTGGAGTTGTTCGAGGGGCCATTGACCGGCCGGCTGCTGGTCCAGGCGGAAGCGGCCACGGCGGGTGAGCTCGCCCAGGTACCCGCGCCACCCGGCAGCGTCTCGGAGGTCACCGCCCTGCCTCAGTTCACCGGCGGGCGGCTGGCCCGGACGTCCGAGGAGGAACTGGGCCGGCTGCTCCGCGCCTTCGGCATCGGCGGCCCGGCTACGGGGCGGGTACCTGCTGGGTGATGCAGTGCACGTTGCCCCCACCCAGGAGGATCTCGCGGCCGGGCACCGGGCGGACCGTGCGGTCCGGGAACAGCTTCGCGTAGGTGTCGATGGCCGCCTCGTCGTGCGGGTCGTCGAAGACGGGCAGCACCACGACGCCGTTGCCCAGGTAGCAGTTGACGTAGGAGCCCGCCAGCCGGTCTCCCTCGAGCCGGGGCCGCGACCCGACCACGAGGTCGAGCCCCGCCGCCTCCTCCGCGGTCGCGAACAGGGGGCCCGGCTGGTGCAGCTTGATCACCTCGAGGGGCCGGCCCATGGCGTCGGTCGAGGCCTCGAGCACGGCCAGCGCCTCCGCGCTGCGCTCGTACTGCGGGTCGGCGGTGTCATCGGTCCAGGTGAGGACCACGACACCGGGGGCGACGAACCGGGCGAAGTTGTCGACATGGCCGTCGGTCTCGTCGTCGACGACGCCGCGGGGCAACCAGATCACCCGGTCGACCGCGAGGTGCTCGCCGAGGACCGCCTCTATCTCCTCGCGGGAGCGGTCCGGGTTGCGGTTGGGGTTGAGCAGGCACTCCTCGGTGGTGAGCAGGCTGCCCTGCCCGTCGACGTCGATCGAGCCCCCCTCGAGCACCAGGTCGCAGGTCCAGTACGGCACCCGCTCGATCTCGGCGATCTTGGAGCCGGCGATGTCATCGGCGTCCCAGGGGAAGTACAGGCCGGTGCCGAGCCCGCCCCAGGCGTTGAACGCCCAGTCGACGGCGGCCACCCCGCCACGGCCGTCGACGAGGAAGCTCGGGCCGGTGTCGCGGACCCAGGCGTCGTTGGTGGACGTCTCGATGACGCGCACCTCGCGGGGCAGCCTGCCGCGAGCGTTCACCCACTGGCCATAGGACGTCAGCACCGTCACCGGGTCGCCGCTCGCGACCGCCTCGACGACGTGGACCCACGCGGACTGTGCCGGCTTGGCCCCCAGGCGCCAGTTGTCGGGGCGTTCCGGCCAGACCAGGTAGCAGCCGGCGTGCGGCTCCCACTCGGCCGGCATCCGAAAGCCCGCCTCGCGCGGCGAGGGCCGTCCGGTCACGACGACGCCTTCCTCGGGTGCTCGGCGGTCACGACAGCGCCGTCACGAGGACAACCGGGCGACGTCGGGGCCTTCGGCCATCCCGGTGCGAAGCGCATTGACCTCGGCGGCGCGGAACCGGCGGTGCCCACCGAGGGTGCGGATCGCGGTCAGCTTCCCCGCCCTGGCCCACCGCGAGACCGTTTTCGGGTCCACGCGGAAGAGCACGGCCACCTCGGCCGGCGTGAGCAACTGCTCGTCGTCGGGGCTGTGCGCGTCCATCCGTCTCCCGCTCTCGGCGTGGCTGCCGCCCCCACGGCAGGGACCCACGAGTCTGCCCCGCTGCGGTGCCCATCGTCCCGTCTGTCCGGTTTGGTCCTGAATGGTCCAGCCGGGCCAGGACGCCCAGCCCGAACGGGCCAGCCGGACCCGCGCCGGGCTTGGCTCGTCCGGGAGGGCGGTCTCGGGCCGCTGGCCTGTCAGCAGCCCCGCCGAGCGGTTATCCTTGGAGCCCGGGGCTGCTCCCGCGCGGGCGCCTCATCCACCGCACGTACGACGCACGCGGGGCGCGGTCGCCTCGCCCGAGGGGGTCGAGCCATGGGACGCGGCCGAGCCAAGGCCAAGCAGACCAAGGTCGCCCGTGACCTGAAGTACAACACCGGCGCGATGGACCTGGACCGCCTGCGCGCGGACCTCGTCGGCGATCGGGACAACGAGGTCGACCCCGAGCTGCTGGCCCGCTACGGCGACTTCGCCGACACCGACCTGGCCGACGAAGACCTGACCGACGAGGACCTGACCGACGGCGAACTCGCCGGGGACGACAGCGAGGGCGGCGACCGATACGCCGCCGGGCGCTAGCGCGAGGCTCATCCGGGCGCGGCGTACTCCCCCACCAGGCTGACCGACCCGCCGGCTCCACCCTTGGGCGCGGCGTCGCCGGCCTCGCCGGCGCGCGGACGGGCCTCCCCGCACACCCACGCGTCGACGCCCCGCTCCCCGAGCACCGCGAGCGCCCGCTCCACCGACACGGGCGGGACCAGCGCCACCATGCCCACCCCGACGTTGAACGTCCGCTCGAGCTCCGCCTGCGGCACCGCCCCGAGCCGGCCGATGAGGCCGAACACCGGGTGCGGCGACCAGGTGGACCGGTCGAGGACGACATGGACGTCCGCCGGCACGACCCGCGCGAGGTTGGCGGCGAGCCCGCCTCCGGTGACATGGCTGAAGGCATGCACCTCGACGCCGGGCGCCGACACCAGCTCCAGGCAGTCCCGGGCGTAGATGCGGGTGGGCTCGAGCAGCTCCTCGCCGAGGGTGCGCCCGAGCTCCGAGACGTGG
>DATJPE010000071.1 GCA_035506535.1 Actinomycetes bacterium
ACGAGTCCTTACTCCGAACCGCGGTACTCCCAAAGTGGGAGGGCACGCGCCTCGACCGCATCACGGCTACGTCGGTAAGAGCCTGGGTCGCCAACATGCAGGGCCAGAAGGGCACCTTGCTCAGCGCATCCCGTCGCCGGCAGGCGTATCACCTGCTCACCTCCATGCTGGACGCCGCCGTGGAGGATGGTCGTCTACCGCGTAACCCAGCTCGACCCCAGGAGACGCGTGGTCGGCGGAGTGGATACCTACCGAAGATCCCGGACGCCAAGCGCAAGCGCTACTTGACGCACCGAGAAGTGGAGGAGCTTGCTAACGCGAGCGGTGACTACCGCTCGCTGATCCTGCTCCTTGCGTACTGCGGTCTGCGCTGGGGCGAGGCCGCAGCTCTGCAGATCAAGAACGTTGACATGCTGCGCGGGCGTTTGGTGATTGAGCGCTCTGTTGCGGACGTGAACGGGAAACTGATCTACGGCAGCACGAAGACCCATGCTCAGCGAACCGTCCCAGTCCCCAGCTTCGTCAGAGCTGAGCTGGCGCCGCTGATGGTTGGTCGCGGCCGGGATGATCTTCTCTTCACCTCGCCGAACGGTTCTCCTCTGCGCCTCGCCAACTGGCGCCAACGAGTGTTTCGACCGCGCGGTGTCGTCCACGGGGCTACTTGGTCTCACGCCACACGGCCTGCGACACACCGCGGCCAGTCTGGCAGTGGCTAGCGGGGCCAACGTCAAGGCCGTTCAGCGGATACTCGGTCACAAGGACGCGGCCATGACTCTCAACACGTACGCGGACCTGTTCGACGACGAGCTGGACGCGGTTGCGGACAGGCTCGACAAGGCCCGAATCGACCACATTGCCTGAACATGTCCGTGCGGCTCTGTGCCTGAACACGGTTGCCTGAACATGTCCCGTTGCGGCTCGGTCTCGCTGTCCGTCGGTAGCGTGTTGGTATCAGGGCCAGTGTCAGAGGCCGTCTCGCATGGGGCTCCCCTCCAGCTCTTGCGGACTCTGTGTGGACTGGCCGGACCGCGAAGGTTACTTCACGGCCCCCAGCCGGGGCCTGACATAGGCCCCGACCTGCGGAAACGCGGGGTGCCCCCGAGAGGATTCGAACCTCCGACACACGGTTTAGGAAACCGTTGCTCTATCCCCTGAGCTACGAGGGCGGGACGTGCGCACATGCGTGTGGAAGACCTGCGTGTGGTTCGCCGGGCTTGGTTCGGCCGGGCTGGATGGAGTCTAGAGGAGCGCGTCTGCGCGTCGGCTGGCCAATCAGGCGAGTCCGGCCAGTACCCAGGCATGCCTCGGGGTCGGCTGATTCGGGTCGGTGCAGGTGCGGTCGCGCGGGGTGAGGTCAGACGAAGACGATGGTGCCTCGCTGGTGCCGTACGACCCGGTCCTCGCTGTGCCAGAGCACCGCGCGCGCCAGGACGAGCCGTTCCACGTCGGCCCCCCGCCGCTGCAGGTCGGCGACGGTGTCGGAGTGGGTGACCCGGATGACGTCCTGCTCGATGATCGGCCCCTCGTCGAGGTCCTCCGTGACGTAGTGGGCCGTGGCACCGATGAGCTTGACACCGCGCTCCTTCGCCCGCGCGTACGGCCCCGCGCCCACGAACGCCGGAAGGAAGGAGTGGTGGATGTTGATGATCGGGACGCCGACGGCGTCGATGAACCCGGCCGAGAGGATCTGCATGTACCGCGCGAGCACTACGAAGTCCACGTTGCCGCTCAGCAGCTTAAGGTGATCCGCCTCGACGTCGGCCTTGTCGCGGCCGACGGTCGGGACGTGGAAGAACGGGATCCCGAAGCCCCGGACGTCGTCGGCCATGTCCGGGTGGTTGGAAACGACCATAGGGATGCGAACGGGCAGCTCCCCCCGCCGGTGCCGCCAGAGCAGGTCGAGCAGACAGTGGTCGGACTTCGAGGCGAAGACCGCCATCCTCTTCTGGACAGCCATGTCGCGAAGTGTGTACGTCAGCTGGAACCCGTCGTCGAGCAGGGCGTCGAGCTCTTCACGGATGCGGGGCAGGGCCGGTGCCAGGTTGTCGAGGGCGAAGACCGTCCGCTGATAGAAGGCGCCGCCCTGGGGGTTGTCCGAGTACTGGTCGAGGGAGACGATGTTGGCCCCGTTCCTGGACAGCAGCGAGCCGAGGGCACCCACGATCCCCGTCCGGTCCTGACCGTGCACGAGCAGGCAGGCGTGGTCGGGGCCGCGGGAGGGGGGCACCGCGCGCGGCGAGTCGAGTCGGGCCGATTCCATCCGTCGTGCTCCGTCCTGCAGCGCTCATGCCGGCCGCGTCCTGCCCGCGGCTCTCGCCGACCCTACGGTGTCACTCCACACCGTGGGCAACGCGGAACGTGTGGACCCACTCGCACGCCGCAGCCACCCCCCCGAAGGTGTACATGTGCAGCCGCAGCTCGCCGTGGCGGTCCGGGTCGTAGCCCGACGCGAGGCGGTGCACGAACCGGTCTGGGCCGGCCGTGCTCATCAGCTTGGTGACCGAGAGGCCGTATCGCCTGATCGCCGCGGTGCTGTTCGCGACGCCGAAGCGTTTCGCGTAGGCCAGGAGCCGTTTGGTCCCCGCGGGTCCCGGTACGCCGACCCGGACCGGGAGGCCCACCCCGGTGCCGCGCAGCTCCTCGACCCAGGCGAGGACGGCGTCCGCGTCGAAGCAGAACTGCGTGGTGATGGCTCCGTCCAGACCGCGAGCCGAGAGCGCGGACACCTTCTCCCGCAGAGACTCCCAGAGCGCAGGTGTGGCGATGTCCGGGTGCCCCTCGGGATAGCCGGTGATGCTGACGTGCCTGACGCCGTGACGCTCGAGCTCACCGGACTCGATCAGGGACAGGGCGTCGGGGTAGGGCCCCTCCGGTAGGAGCGGGTCGCCGCCGACCACGAGCACCGACTCGCCGCTGCGCGAGCCCTGCAGGTCGGCGAGAAGCTCGGTCAGGCTCTCGTGGGAGGCGATGCGGCGGGCCGACAGATGGGGGACGGGGACCATGCCGAGGTCGGTCAAGGCGCGCGCGGCTCCGATCCGTGTGGCCGGCGTCTCGTGGGCCAGGAACGTCACGTTCACCCGAGTCCCAGGGCGAGCGAGTGGCCCCAGCTCCCGCAGACGTTCCGAGTCCTTGCCGGTGATCTCCAGGGACACGTCGGTCAGCAGCGGCGCCAGTCTCGACCGGCGATGGGTGGTTTCGGGGGTCATGGCGCTCCTCGACGACCTGGCCTCATTCAGCACAAGTACCGTACGGTTCGGTACAGTTACGGGCAAGACCCCGCAACGGGGAAGGAGCCGGCCCATGACCACACCCAGCGTCCAGGGACGGCATCGACCGGGCCGGCCCCCCCATCCGCCTGCTCTGGGAGGCGGATCCTGTCCGTGCGACGGTGCAGCCCGCGCCGTACAGCCGGTTCGCGCGGACGACGTACCGGAGGAGCGGACCCGCGACGCCCTAGCATGACGACGTGCCGTCCCGTCAGGAGCTCCGTCGCGCCGAGATCCTCCGGACGGCCAGCTCCTTGTTCATGGCGCACGGCTACGCCGGGGTCAGCATGGACGACGTGCTCCGCGAGGTCGGCGGCTCCAAGTCGACGCTGTACCGCTACTTCAGCGACAAGGAGGACCTCTTCCGCTCCGCGGTGGAGCTCCTGCTTCAGGAGCGCCTGCGCGAGTTCGACGGGTTCCACATGCCCGACGCGGACGTCCGCGAGTGCCTCGTCGCTCTCGGCCGACACTTCGCCCGCGTCGTCCTCGCCCCTCAGTCCATCGCGCTGCACCGTCTGGTCACGGCGGAGACGACGAGGGTCAAGGGGCTGGGACAGACCTTCTACGCCAACGGGCCGGCGGTGGGCAAGACCTTCCTCGGGGGCTATCTCGACATGTGGAACCAGGAGGGACGGCTGCGCGTCGAGGACCCCATCCGGGCGGCCGCACAACTCTACGAGGCGATGATGGGCGACCTTCAGATGCGGTTGCTCGTCGGCGCCTCGGCCAGGATCTCTCGACGCGAGGCCGACGAGAGCATCCGCAGTGCCGTGGACGTGTTCTTGGACGGGACGGCGGTCCAGGCCAGGGCCCGTTGATCCCTCGGATCGTGCCGCCCGCCTTGTCCCAGACAGAACCGTACTGTACGGTACGCCTGCCAGTGACCTGTCGCGGAAGCGTGGCGACGGCGAACCCGGGTGAGAGGGGACGAGACCGTGACGGTTCCGAGCCTGCAGGACGGCATCGATCGCGCGGGATCCGCCGTTGGCCTGCTGTGGAAGCCCGGCTCCCCTCCGTGGATGCCAGAGGTCGTCCAGCCCGAGTACGACGGGTGGCAGCGCGAGCAGGTCGCGTGGCACGAGTCGGTTGCGCTGAGCGACTTGTCGCACCACATGTCGGACACCTTCTTCGAGGGCCCCGACGCGACGCGCCTGCTCGACGAGGTGAGCGCCAACAACTACCGGGACTTCGCCATCGGCCAGGCCAAGCAGTTCATCGCCGTCTCCTATGACGGCAACCTGGTCATGGACGGCATCCTCATGCGCACGGGCGAGGAGACCTACACACTCAGCGGAGTGTCAGCGGCCCAGAACTGGGTCAAGTACCACGCGGAGCGCGGCGGCTACGACGTCTCGTACGAGACCGATCCGGAGAGCTCGTTTCGCGGCGGTGCCGACCCTCGGTTGTTCCGCTTCCAGATCCAAGGCCCGGCGGCCCTCCAGGTCTACGAGTCGGCCTTCGGCCAGGCTGCCCCCGAGGTCAGGTTCTTCCACTCCGCCGACGTCGACTGGCAAGGCCGCCGCTTCCGTGCCCTCCGCCACGGCATGGCGGGCCAGGCGGGGTTCGAGCTCATCGGCTCCTGGGCGGACGCCGCGGCGGTGAAGGACGCGCTGCAGGCCGCCGGAGAACCCCTGGGGATGGCTCGCGTCGGCGCGATGGCGTACCCGACCGCCAGCCTCGAGAGCGGCTGGATCCCGACCGTGGTGCCGGCGATCTACACCCAGCCCGAGCTCGACGAGTACCGCAAGAGCATCGGGCTGTTCTCCTTCGAGGGCCAGAAGCCGCTGCACGGCAGCTTCTACTCCCCGGACGTGCGGGACTACTACGTCTCGCCCTTCGAGCTCGGGTATGGGCGCTCGGTCTCCTTCGACCACGACTTCATCGGCAAGGCACCCCTCGCGGTCGCGAAGGATCGGGTCCGACGAGTCAAAGTGACCCTGGCCCTCGACCCGGGGGACGTCCGCGCGGTCGTGACCGGGGACGCCTCGGACGAGAGCTTCGTGCTCTCCTACGCGCGCTACGCCGTGGAGTCCGACCACGGGGTCAGCGGGATGACGTACTACGCGGGCACGGTTGCTCCGGCCGGCAAGGTCCTCGCCCTCGCCGTCGTCGACCGTGCCGCCGCGACTCCTGGTACCGAGGTCTCGGTGGTCTGGGGCGAGCACCCTGGCGGCGAGGCACGGCCCGACGTCTACCACGCCTTCCCGAGGTTGCGCGCGACCGTGCACGTCGCGCCCTACGACGGCTACGCCCGTACGGCCTACCGCGGGGCGGCCCCCGCCTCCTGAGCATCGCCCGCGCCGGGGCGCGGACCGACACGGCGCTCACGGTGTGGTGTCGTCCGCCGCGGTGTCGTCCCCGAGCACGTCGACGATGGTCCGCAGCGCGTGGTCCAGGTCGCCCTCGTCGATGACGAGCGGCGGCGCGAAGCGGATCGTCCAGGTGTGGGTGTCCTTCGCGAGGATGCCCCGGGCCAACAGCTCGAGGCTCACCTCTCGGCCGGTCCGTCCGCCCTCCTCGAGCTCGACCGCCCACCACAGCCCGCTGCCGCGGACCTCGCGCACACCGGCGAGCGGTGCTCCGCGGAGAGTGGCGACGGCGTACTCGCCCAAGCGCTTCGACCGCTCCTGCAACGTCCCCGGCTCGAGCAGCTCGCACACCTTCATCCCGACCGCAGCGGCGAGCGGGTTGCCACCGAAGGTGGAGCCGTGCTCACCGGGCTTGATCACGCCCATGACATCCCAGTTCGCGCTCACGGCGGAGACTGGCAGGATGCCGCCGCCGAGCGCCTTGCCCATGATGCGGACGTCGGGCTGCACACCGGCGAGGTCGCAGGCGAAGGTCGCACCGGCGCGACCCAGGCCCGACTGGATCTCGTCGGCGACGAACAGCACGTTCGCCTCGGTGCACAGCTCGCGCGCAGCCTCGAGGAAGCCTGCGGGCGGGAGCACGACGCCGGCCTCGCCCTGGATCGGCTCGACCAGGAAGGCCACCGTGTCCGGGGTGATCGCGGCGCGCAGCGCCTCGAGGTCACCGAACGGGACGGTGACGAACCCCGGGGTGTAGGGGCCGTACTCCTCGCGCGCGACCGGGTCGCCGGAGAAGGAGATGATGGTCGTGGTACGTCCGTGGAAGTTGCCCTCGCACACCACGATCTGCGCGCGGTCCGGCCCGACCCCCTTGACCTGGTAGCCCCACTTCCGGGCCAGCTTCAACGCCGTCTCCACGGCCTCGGCGCCGGAGTTCATCGGGAGCACCGCCTCGTGGCGGGCCAGCTTCGAGAGCGCGGCGCAGAACTCACCGAGCCGGTCGTTGTGGAAGGCCCGGCTCGTCAGCGTCACCCGGCGCAGCTGCTCCTCCGCAGCGCGGACGAGGTCCGGGTGCCGGTGCCCGAAGTTCAGGGCGCTGTACGCGGAGAGCATGTCCAGGTAGCGCCGCCCCTCGACGTCGGTGACCCAGGCCCCCTCGGCGTCGCGGATCACCACTGGCAGGGGGTGGTAGTTGTGCGCGCAGTGCTCGTGCTCGAAGGAGATCAGGTCGTCAGTCGTCGTCACGGACCACAACCTAGGACCGGGCCCGGGGCCGTGCGGCCTCGATCCCCGCGAGACGACCGAAGACGAGCGCGTCGGTGAGCCCGCCACCGTGGTCGATGAGGTGGCCGAAGACCAGGCTCACCGCTCCCGCCGCGAACAGGCCGTCCACCACCGATCCGTCGGGGCGGAGCACCCGGCCGCGCGGGTCATGGCGGGGGCCGCCCGTCGTCCCGGCGACCCCGGGCCAGGTCGGGACCGCGAACAGCCGCGACAGGTCGAGCGGGACGAGGGTCTCGGGCTCGCGCCCGAAGTCCTCGTCCCTGCCCTGGACGGCGAAGCGGTTGTACCGCTCGAGGGAGTCCGCCAGCACTCGCGGGTCCAGCCCGGTCGCCGCGGCGAGCTCCCCCGGGCTGCCGCCGCGGCGGATCCACCCGCGCTCCACCTCCGCGGAGTTGTCGGCGCTCCAGACGTAGTCGTTGGGCGTCCCCAGCAGTCCGTTGAGGGGACCGGCGAGCCGGGTCGTCTCGTCGAAGACCGCCCAGGTCGGCAGCGCGGGACGGTTGGGGTTGCGCGGCAGGTACGTCGACAGCGCGCGCAGCCTGTCGTGCACCTCGTAGCCCGCCTCGTCGGCGAAGCGGCGGCCGTCGGCGTCGAGCAGGAGGTGGCCCGGCCCGAAGAAGTCGATGGCGAACGGGGCGGCGTACTCGGGGACCCGGACGGCGAACCAGCCGAAGAAGCCGTACATGTGCCACAGGGCCGCGCCCGCCTGCTGAGCCATCCGCAGGCCCGCGCCGTCGTTCCACCGGTGGCCGACCGGGTACGTCGGCCCGAGCGGGAGGTAGGCGTCGGCGAGCCCGGCATCGGCCTCGAAGCCGCCGCAGGCGAGCACGACCGACCGGGCACGCATGTCGTCACCGCCGCGCACACCGACCCCCACCGCCGAGCCGTCCTCGAGCAGGAGGCGGTCGACCGCGGACCCTGTGCGTACGTCGATCCCGCGGGCCCGTACCGCGGCATCGAGCACCTCCCACAGCGCCACCCCGCGGCGGCCGTCACCCCCCGCGACGACGGCGTAGCGGATCTCGCGTCCACCGGGGAAGTGTGGCCAGGCCGGGAAGGATGCGGGGAAGCGCATCGGGGGCGGCTCGAAGGCGGCCATGGCGGCGCCGAGTGACTCCAGCCACGCGGAGAGGCCGTGCACGCCGCGTGCGTACGCCTCGAGCACGTCCCTCGGGGTACGCCCGAAGCACAACGCGTCGAGGTGGGCGACGGCCCGCTCCTCGGGCAGGTCGAAGAGGAAGCCCCCGCTGTAGAGCGCGTTGCCGCCGCCGGCCGGTGCGGCCTCGAGGACCACGACGCGGGCACCGGAGTCGTGCGCCGCGATCGCGGCCGATGCTCCGGCGGGTCCGTAGCCGACGACCACCACGTCCACGTCCGTCATCGGGTTCGCTCCTCACGGTCGTGGGCCGTTGGACCCTTCTCGACGAAGCCGGCGGACACGGATTCTGACGATGCACGGTGCGCACGGTCCAGGCCGTCTCGGCCCAGGCGGAGGCGGTGAGCCTCAGCCGGACGGGCGGTTGTCCGGCGTGCGCCCGACCAGGGATGCTCCGTCGTGAGAGTGGAGGGGATAGAGGTTAGGCTTGCCTAACCTCAACGCTAGGATGGTGTCGTGACCGCTCGCTGCGTGGCCGACGTCCCGGTCGGCACCGTCGCCACGCTCGACGAGCCGGCTGTCGACCCGCTGCGGCGGCGGCGGCTGGCCGAGCTCGGGCTGCGCTGCGGCGCCGAGGTGCACATCCTGGCCCGCACGGCCGGTGGCGGGCGCGTCATCGCGCTGGCCGACGACCGGGTCGCCGTCGACCTGGGCACGGCTCGGGCCCTCGTCGTGCGCGTTCCCGCCGACCAGGACCGAGTCGTCTCATGAGCGCCACCGACGACCGGCCGGTGGCGGCGAGGCAGCAGGTCCCGTCCTGCCACTCCGACGCGGGTGGCCGCCAGGCCGTGGCCGGGTCGCCGGTGGTCGCTCTCGCCGGTGCGCCGAACGTCGGCAAGTCGACGCTGTTCAACACGTTGTGCCGTACCCGCCGCGACGTCGGCAACTGGCCAGGCACCACCGTCGAGGTGGGCAGGGGTGCCTGGCGGGTCGCCGACGGTGATGCGCGAGACGTCGAGCTGGTCGACCTCCCCGGCGCCTACAGCCTGGATCCGGTTTCCCCGGACGAGGAGCTGACGCGTGCCCTTCTCCTCGACGTCGCGCCGCAGGAGCGCCCCGACGCCGTCGTGGTCGTCGCCTCCGCGGTCCATCTCACCCGTTGCCTGTACCTCGTGGCCCAGCTGCGGGAGACCAGCCAGCGGGTGGTCGTGGCCGTGACGATGGCCGACGTCGCCGCCCGGCGCGGGCTGACCGTGGACGCCCATGCGCTGGCCACCGCCCTCGGCGTCCCGGTGGTCATGCTCGACCCGCGGCGACGGGCCGGGGCCGAGGCGCTCGCCCACGCCGTCTCGGACGTCCTGGTCGCGCAGCCACCGGCACCGCGGCCGGTTCCCTCCGGCCTTCCGATGGACGACTCCGGGCTGGCGCTGGCCGACGACCGCTTCGGGTGGGTGGCGGCCGCCGTCGCCGCGGGGACGGTCCGCGACCGCCCGGCCGGGCGTACGCGCTCGGACCGCATCGACCGCTGGGTCACGGCCCCTTTCGTCGGTCCGCTGGTGTTCCTGGCGACGATGTGGCTGGTCTTCCAGACCACCACCCGGATCGCTGCGCCGTTCCAGAACGCGCTGGACCACTTCTTCTCTGGACCAGTCGCGCAGGCGGCCCGCGCGGGGCTGGGAGCGGTCGGTCTGGGCCACGGCTGGGTCGCCGATTTCGTCGTCGACGGTCTGATCGCGGGGGTCGGCCTGCTCCTGACGTTCGTGCCGCTCATGACACTGATGTTCGTGCTGCTCGCGCTGCTGGAGGACTCCGGCTACATGGCCCGCGCGGCCGTGGTGACCGACCGAACGATGCGCCGGATCGGCCTGCCCGGGCGGGCTTTCCTGCCGCTCGTGGTCGGTTTCGGCTGCAACGTGCCGGCCATCTCCGCGACCCGGGTGCTGCCGAACGCCCGCCACCGCGTCCTCACCGCGCTGCTCGTCCCGTTCACCTCGTGCAGCGCCCGGCTGACCGTGTACATCCTCGTCGCCTCGATCTTCTTCCCGCACAACGTGGGCAACGTCGTCTTCGTCATGTACGTCGTGTCGATCCTGCTCGTCGTGCTGGTCGGCCTCGCCCTGCGCCGTACCCTGTGGCGTTCGGTGGGGGAGGAGCCGCTGCTGCTCGACCTCCCGCCCTATCAGCGCCCCACCGCTCGGATCACCGCCGTGGTCACGTGGGTACGGCTGCGCGGCTTCCTGCGCACCGCCGGCGGCATCATCGTGGCGGCCGTCTCCGTGGTGTGGCTCATGCAGGCCATTCCCGTGCAGGGCAACGGTTCGTTCGCCGACGTACCGGTTCGGGACAGCCTGTACGCCGCCACCGCGGGCACGGTGGCGCCGGTGTTCGATCCCGCGGGGTTCGGCAACTGGCACGCCACCGGCGCTCTGATGGTGGGTTTCGTGGCCAAGGAGGCGGTCATCTCCTCCTGGGCGCAGACCTACGCCACCCAGCACCCCGGCGACCTCCACCATCCGGGGGCGCTGGGTACGGCCGTCAAGGCGGACTTCGCCAGGTCGTCGCACGGCCACCCGGCGGCGGCCGCCTGGGCGTTCCTCGTGTTCCTGCTCGCCTACACGCCGTGCGTCGCGACCCTCGCGGCCCAACGCCGCGAGATCGGGATGCGCTGGACCTGGTTCGGCATCGGCGTCCAGCTCCTCGTCGCGTGGACTCTCGCGGTCGCGGTCTTCCAGATCGGCAGGCTGCTCGGATGACGACGAGCACCGGTCCGGTCTCCGCGGTCCTCGACGCCTTCGGCCTCGGCGTGCGTACCCTCGACGAGGTCTGCCGATGCACCGGACTTCCTCGCGACGTGGTCGACGCGGCCGTCGAGTACCTCGTCCGCAGCCAGCGACTGCGTGCCGAACAGCTCACGAGCGGGTGCCCGTCCGGTGGTTGCGGCAGCTGCGCGTCGGGTTCAGCAGGATCACCTGGGTGCGGTGCCACCGCCTCATCGGCCGAACGCACCGGGCCGGTGCTCGTCGCCTTGTCCCTGCGTCGCTGAGCGATCAGCCGATCACAACGACGGAGCTCGGACGTGTGGCCGTCCGCGGTGTCCTAGGTTGGGAGTGATTCCGCCGCTGTTGGAGCGTGGTTGATGACGATGCTTCCGGGACGACCCTTCCCCGTCGGGGTCACGCTGACGCCGGACGGTGCCAACGTGGCCGTCGTCTCCGCCAGCGCCGAGTCGGCGACGCTGTGCCTCGTCGCGGACGACGGGACCGAGGAGCGGCTGCCCCTGGCCGAGCGTGACTTCGGGGTCTTCCACGGGTTCGTGCCCGGGGTGCGGGCGGGGCAGCGGTACGGCCTGCGGCTGCAAGGAGCCTACGACCCGGCGCGAGGACTGCGTTTCGACCCGGACAAGCTCCTCGTCGACCCGTGGGCGCGGGCGCTGCACGGCCCGCTCGCATACGGACCGCAGATCTACGGGCACGCCCCGGGGGGAGGCGGGCCCAGTGGCCTGGACTCCGCGGGCAGCGTGCCCGTGAGCGTCGTCGTCGACGACGCCTTCGACTGGGGAGCAGACGCACCTCCGGCGACCAGGAACGCGGACTCGATCGTCTACGAGGTGCACGTCAAGGGCTTCACGATGCGTCACCCGGAGGTCCCGCCCGAGCTGCGCGGGACCTATGCCGGGCTCGCGCACCCGGCGGTCGTGTCGCACCTGGTCGACCTGGGGGTCAGCGCCGTCGAGCTGCTGCCCGTGCACCACTTCCTGACCGAGCCGTCGGTGCATGACCACGGGCTGGTCAACTACTGGGGCTACAACACGCTGGGCTACTTCGCGCCGCACGCGGCGTACTCGGCTGCGGCTCGTTCTGGGAAGCTCGGCGGGCAGGTCGCCGAGTTCAAGGACATGGTCAAAACACTCCACGCCGCCGGTCTCGAGGTGATCCTCGACGTGGTGTACAACCACACGGCCGAAGGCGGCCCGGACGGACCCACTCTGTCTTTCCGTGGCATCGACAACGTCAACTACTACCGCCTCGTGCCGGGCGATCCCGCGTCCTACGTCGACACGACCGGATGCGGCAACGCCCTCGACACGGACTCGGTGATCGTGCTGCGCCTCATCATGGACTCGCTGCGGTACTGGGTCGAGCAGATGCACGTCGACGGCTTCCGCTTCGACCTCGCGGCCACGCTCGGGCGCGAGGGCGGCGCGTTCGCGCGTACCTCGTCCTTCTTCGACATCATCACCCAGGACCCGGTGCTCTCGACAGTGAAGCTCATCGCCGAGCCGTGGGATGTCGGGCAGGCCGACTCCTACGACGTGGGGAGGTTCCCCGCCTTGTGGAGCGAGTGGAACGGCGCCTACCGCGACACGGTGCGCGACTTCTGGCGGGGCAGCGCCGGGCTGCTGGCCCGCTACGCGACCCGGGTCACGGGCTCCTCGGACCTGTACGGCGGCTCGCTTCGCCGTCCCACCGCGTCGGTCAACTTCGTCACCGCGCACGACGGTTTCACATTGCGGGACCTCGTGTCCTATGACACCAAGCACAACGAGGCCAACCGTGAGGACAACCGCGACGGCACGAACGACAACCTGTCCTGGAACCACGGGGTCGAGGGACCGACGGACGATCCCACCGTCATCGCATCGCGGGCCCAGGCCCAGCGCACGCTCCTGGCGGCGTTGCTCACCTCCTTCGGCGTCCCGATGATCCTCGGCGGCGACGAGATCGGCAGGACCCAGCAGGGCAACAACAATGCCTACTGTCAGGACAACGAGCTCACGTGGTTCGACTGGGAGGCGGCAGACGCCTCTCTGCTCGACTTCACCAAGCGCCTGGTACGCCTTCGCCGCGACCATCCAGTCCTTCGCCGCCGCCGGTTCTTGTCGGGCGCGGAGGCGGCCGAGATCGAGTGGTTCACCCCCAGCGGTGAGCCGATGTCCAGCGAGGACTGGGCCAATGCGGATGCGCGTGCGGTCGCGGTGTATCTCGACGGCCAGCAGGATCCTGACCACGACGCGCAGGGCCGACCGCTTCTCGACGACGACCTGCTCATCTGCGTCAACGCGTGGTGGGGCGAGCTGTCGTTCACCATCCCGCCGCAGGACGAGGGGACGCATTGGACGGTGGAGGTCGACACCGCTGACGTCTCGGTCGGCGAGCGTGCTGTCCCACCCGGGTCGGGGGCCGTGCTGGCCACGGGTGATGCGGTGCGGGTCGCCGGGCGTTCCATGGTCGTGCTCCGCGGCAGCCGCTGAAGCGCCGTGGCACGACGGCCGCCACCCCGGCACGGGACACCCGGCAAGGGTGCCGTGCGGTCGCCGTCGCCGCCCGGCCACCGGCGAGCGCACGGCAAGCGGCCGACAGCCCTGATCATCGCCCTCGGCACCGTGATGGCGGTCGTGGTGGCCGCTGTCATCGCCGCGGCCGCCCATCGGCACAACCCCTCGGGAGGCCTCGGCGCTGCGGTGGCGGCGTCGAGTGCTGGTGCCGGCCAGTCCGGCCGATCCGCGCACGAGGGTGTGTCGCCTGGCGCCTCGGTGGCGCCGACACCTGTGCGCTCCGTGTCCAGAACCCCGACTCACGCGTCGCGCGCGGCGACGACCGCACCGGCAAGGTCCACCAGCACGCGCGCGTCGAGGTCGTCGGCGTCGACGGTGTACCTCTTCCCGAACGGCCAGGCGACGGAGCGGGTCGTCCGGCCGCGCGCGATGGCCCTCGCGGCTGACGGCAGTGCCGGCCTCCAGGACCTCACATGGGACGTCTGGGACAGCCAGCACGCTCACGCGACCGGCACCGAGTGGTCGTCGGACTGCACGCCGACATGCGCGAGCGGGACGGTTCACCGGGCACCGGTCACGATCACCCTCAGCCGACCCTTGGAGGCCTGTGGCCTCGAGGTCTTCTCGAGCATCAGGTACGTATTCCCTGACGGCGCGGCCCGGCCCATGGAGCCTGACGAGTACACCCAGACCTTCGCCACAACCGCCCAGTCGGGCGACTTCGCGATCGTGTGCGGCTGAGGCGCGACGAACTTCCCGTGATTCTCGGTAAAGGTCCTGATCGGTCCGCGCCTGTGGGTGGACAGGAGGATGCTGACCGGGGAGGTCGCCGCCGTGCGAGGCCCAGACGAGGCGTACACGCGTCTGTTCGGTGCTGAGTTCGCGTACGTCCGCCGGACCATCCACGTCATCGTCGGCGACGCGGCCGCCGCCGAGGACATCACGCAGGATGCGTTCGTGCAGCTGCTTCTGCACTGGCGCAAGGTCTCGCACTACGAGCGCCCGGACGCCTGGGTGCGCAGGGTCGCGATCCGGATGGCCGTGCGCCACCTGAAGAGAGAGGGCCGTCGGCAGCTCGTCGAGGCGAGCGCCGACCCGCCGGCGGGCTTCCCGCACGTGGACCCCGACCTGGACGCGGCGATCCGCGAGCTCCCACCGAAGCAGCGCGCGGTCCTGGTGCTGTTCTACTTCGAGGACCGGCCGATGAAGGAGATCGCACAGCTCATGGGCATGTCGGAGTCGACCGGCTTCGTGCACTTGCACCGCGCCCGAGCCAAGCTTGCGTCCCTCCTCGGAGAGGAGGTCGAGGCATGACGATCGACCGTCGGCTGCGTGATGCCTACCAGCGCTCCGCGCTCGGTGTTCCTGCCCACGTCGACCCGACCGCGTTGTCGCGGGTCGTGGAGGAGGCCGCGCGTGTCCGGCGCGCCCGCCGTGCTGCCATGGCCGCGGTAGCCGCCACCTTGGCTGTGGTCGCCCTGCTCCTGTTGACTCTCCCCTCGCACGGTCATGAGGGCGCGCCACCGGTGACGCATCCCACCGTGACATCGTCGTCGTCGGCGTCTCGCACGCCGCTGACCCAGCAGTTCACCTCACCGTTGTTCGGCTACAGCATCGCCTACCCGTCGGGTTGGACGGTCACGTCGGGCATGAAGGCATGGACCGACCCGGAAGGTGACCCGCCGTCGGTGGACGTCTTCCAGTCCCCGGGCAAGGCGAGGTTCCTCGTCGTGTCCCAGCCCCTGCCCCGTGGCTGGTCCGCGCTGCGCTGGGAGCGGCAAGTGGACGAGCCGGGGACGTTGGCTCGCTGCTTCCCCGCGCCCGGCAGGTGGAAGACCGTGACCGTCGACGGGCACCAGGGTGGGATCCTTGGCGGTGACTACGGCTGCTTCTTCACCAAGGCGGTCGTGGTCGCGAATGGCCGGGGCTACCTGTTCACCGGTCAGGCCGGTCCCACGATGGACTTCTCCGGGTCGACCATCTTCGACCGGACGCTCTTCGACGAGATGGTGGACTCGATCAGCCTCCACAGCTCGTGACCGATAGGTAAAGGTCGCCGGCTTCGCGGACCTGTTGTATGGGTGGAGGTGTCGACGAGCACACGTGGGCTCCTCCACCACAACAACAGTGGAGGTGTCCGCAGTGAACAGAACTGCTTGTCTCGTCGTGGGAATCGCGCTCGCGGCGTCGTCGCTCGCCGGATGCGGAGGCGCATCGGCGCCCACGTCCTCAGGGGGCTCGAGCAGCGTGGATCCGCCCGCGTCCCCGCCCCATGCACCGTCATCGACCGGGTCGGTGTCTACCGCGCCGTCCGTGTCCCGAGCGTCGCTGACCCAGCACTTCACCTCGAAGTTGTTCAGGTACACCATCGCCTACCCGTCGGGCTGGACGGCGGTTTCGGGCACGAAGCGGTGGACCGAACCCGCAGGTGACCAGCCGTCGGTGGACGTCTTCCAGTCCCCGGGCAAGGCGAGGTTCGTCGCTGTCTCCCAACCGCTGCCCCACGGCTGGTCCGCGCTGCGGTGGGAGCGGGAGGTGGACCAGCCGGGGTCGCTGGCGCGGTGCTTCCCTGCCCCGGGCAAGTGGAAGACCGTGACCGTCGACGGGCACCAGGGCGGGATCCTGGGCGGCGACTACGGCTGCTTCTTCACCAAGGCGGTCGTGGTCGCGAACGGCCGGGGCTACCTGTTCACCGGTCAGGCCAGCCCGACGATGGACTTCTCCGGACCCACCATCTTCGACGAGGCACTCTTCGACCAGATGGTGGCGTCTATCCACCTGACCGCTGCCTGACCTTTACCTGACCCGGACGCAGTCGTGCATCTCCCCACCGTCCGCCCGACCGTGCTCGCGTAGGGATCGTGCGAGGGTTGCGAGGGCTCCCGGTGCTGCTCCTCACGACCACCGAGGTGTCGTTGATCTCATCGACCGCGATCGCCGACCCGGCGGCTCCATCATCGGCCGCCGGCGGCGATCGCGTGGTCACGCCCACGCGCGTGTGGCGGAGCCCGACCCGGCGCAAGACCCGATCCATGTCTCCCTCGGCGAGGTCCGCCTGGCACCAGCGCACGCGGCCTCCGACGGACCCGTGGTCTACCGGAACGGGTGCCACGTCTACACACGCGCCGGCACCTCCGCGTTCTGCACCGCGAGTCGCTGCCGTCCGGTCACGAGCACGCACGTCCTGCGCTGGCGGGACCGGTCGCACATGTCGGTGACGTTCTCCCGGCTGCTGTCCTCACGGGTCCGGTTGATGATCCGATCGGCGATGGCGGGCCGGCTCAGCGGGTGACGGTGAAGGTCGCTGTGAAGACCTTCGTCGTCGAGCCGGACACGGCGACGACCGTCAGGGTGTGCTTGCCTGTCGAGAGCGTGGCCGTGCTGAAGGGGTTGGCCCGGCCGTTCCCCGCGGTACCCGCGAGGTCGAACGGAGCGGTGTTCTCGGTGTGGTACGCCGCCCTCGTCCGTCCCGTGTCGTCGATGTAGAAGCGCACGGTCTTCGCGCCGGAGGCCTGGGCCACGACATAGATCGAGCCCTTGACCGTGCGCCCGTTGAGGGCGACCGCTCCGGTGCGCGAGCTGGACGTGCTCACGACGAGGCTCACGGCGCCGATCGACGCGGGGCTCGAGGAGTTAGCCGCCGCCGAGCTCGACGACTTGGCGGGAGAGCTGGAGGAGGCGGCGGGCGGGCTGGACGATCCCGGTGGAGGGCTCGAGGCAGGGGGAGCGGCCGTCGACGAGGGAGGCGGCGCCGGGGGCGAGGAGCTGAGCGACGACGGTGGGCTGGACGGAGGAGCCGCCGATGACGTGGCCGGAGCGCTCGGACCGGGGTCGGACGATGACGCGCCACCGGGGCCGGCCGCGGAGGAGGCGTCGGTCGGGGAGTCCGACAGGGCACCCGTGGGGGAGCTGCTCACCGAAGATCCCCCAGCGGATGAGGAGGAGACGTCCGAGGCCGTGGAGCTCGGCTGCCCCGACGGGAGCGGTGAGGGACCGAGCGCGGCCGCGGGGTCCCCGAACGCCTGCACGTACGCCGCTGCCGCGAGCGGGAAGTGCCCGGTGTCGATGACGTGGTCGCCGTCCGCTGGCGCTCGGTCGAAATAGATCTCGAACGCGACGTCGTGGCTGGCGAACCAGGCGGCCATCTGCTGGACGTAGTAGGGATCGTCCCCACCCTCGCCCCCGTTGGCCATCGACGCTCCTGGGCCGACGAGACCCCATTCCCCGAAGGTCAGCGGCTTGCCGTGCGAAGCGGCGAAGGCGGCCCACAGCTGAAGACCTTGCGGGTACGTCCCGCCGGGGTCGACCAGGTAGGCCCACCGCTGCTGCGGCGTCTGGTTCGGCACGCCCCAGTGGAAGTCGTAGACGTCGACGCCGACGCTGTCGACGTAGGCGTCCCCCGGATAGGCGGTCCGCGCGTCCCAGGTGACGACGTCGTCGTTGACGTTCCAGTCGAAGGAGAAAGCGGCCCCGGGCACCGATCGCATCGCGGTCACGGCGTGCTGCCAATATGCGATGTACGACGTCGGGTCGGACCGTGCCGCCCACGGGTACCAGTTGCCGTTGAACTCGTGGCCGAGCCGGATCACGGCGTTGCCGAGACCGGCGCCGACGAGCCGGGTCGCGAGGGTGACGAAGTGGCTGTCGTAGGCGCCGGTCGCGCCCTCGGCCAGGGTCGGGGTCGGGTCACCGGGGTCGCCGGTGGTCGGCAGCATGGGGACGGTGATCACGACCACACCCTTGTAGGGGTTCGTCGTCCACGGGACCAGCCAGAGGTCTGGCGCCTCGATGCTCGACCAGGAGTCGTCGCCCAGGTAGGTGCCGACCGCCTGCACCGGCTTGCCCCGCCAGGTCGCGAACGCGTCGACGCACCCTGGGTCGGAGCTGGAGCAGTAGACGCCGGAGCGGGTGCCCGAGGAGGCTGCGGCCGGGGCGGACGCGGTCGTCGCCCAGAGGCCGGCCGCCACCAGCGCCGAGAGAACGGCGGCCACGAAGGCGGCCCCGATCCGGGACCGCACGGCGAGCCTCTTCGCAGCTTCGCGAGCCATCCGGACCCCCATCCGTAGGCGCTGCCGAGCACCGCAGGGGCCGATCCGGGGAAGCGCGAGGCGACCGGCCGAGGGCCGGGCTCGCAGTCACGGCGTGGTGATGCGAGCCTAGGGCCGTGGGAGCCCTCGTGGACAGCAGGCGGGTCACGCGCGTCGACGCGTCTGGCCCGATCCGGTCGGTGGAGCGCCCGGACACCCTTGCCGTGGAGGCGCCGCTCACGCTGCGCGTCGGTGGCGATGTGGTCACCACGACGATGCGCACGCCCGGGCACGACCTGGACCTCGCGCTGGGCTGGCTGGTCGCCGAGGGGGCGGTGCGTCACCCCGAGGACGTCGTCACCGCCGTGGCCTGCGACGCGAGCACCGTCGAGGTCACCCTCGCGCCGGGCGTCGCGCCGCCGCGGCCCCGGCTCGTTCTGACCTCGAGCGCGTGCGGGGTGTGCGGAAGTGACGCCGTCGACGACGTGGCCGGCCGGCTGCCGGCCCTGCCACCAGGTCCGGCCGTCGACGCCGCCGTGCTGGTCGGGCTCCCCGACCGCCTGCGGGTGGCGCAGGCTGCCTTCGGGCGTACCGGCGGTGTGCACGCAGCCGGGCTGTTCACCCTGGCCGGCGATGCCGTCTGCGTGCGCGAGGACGTCGGCCGGCACAACGCGGTCGACAAGGTCGTGGGTTGGGCGCTGCGGGAGGGGCTGTTACCCGCGCGCGCCTATGTGCTGCAGGTGAGCGGTCGTGCCTCCTTCGAGCTGACCCAGAAGGCGGCGATGGCCGGTGTGGCCGCGCTGGCGGCGGTCAGCGCCCCCTCGACGCTGGCGGTGGACGTCGCCCGAGCCGCCGGCCTGGTCCTCGCCGGCTTCGTCCGCGGGTCCTCGATGAATGTCTACGCCGGTGCCGAGCGGGTGCGCTGCGACTGACCCCAGGTGAGGCTCAGCCGGCGACCGAGGAGGGCCGCGCGCCCGGGGAGCGGGACGGCAGCAGGGGGGCGCACGTCTTCATCGCCTTCGCGACGGTCGGGTCCGTGCTCTTCAGCGAGCGCAACGCGCCGAACCCGGTCCCGGTGGCGGTGACGCCGTGGTCCTTCAGGCAGGACAGGTACGCCGAGAGTGCGGTGGCGAGCGCCCCGCTCGGCGCGGCGAACGAGGGCCGCAGCGAGGCGCACGCCTTCGTCGCCGACGCCCAGGCGCTAGGGGCGACGCCGGATGGCGCGGTCGAGCCGAAGAAGCCGCCGCCGAAGCCGGGACGGAAGCCGGACGGCCGCACCCCGGAGGGGAAGGCGCTGGGGCGTGGCCCGGAGGGGAAGCCACCTGCGCGCGGGCCGCGCGAGGGGAGGGTGACCCCGTGCTGGGTCAGGCAGCCCGTGTAGGCCTGGAAGGCGGCACCGAACTGGCCACGCGAAGCGCTTGCGCTGCTCGACGCGGCACCGGAGGCGCTACCGGCGGCCGTCGAGGACCCTCCGGAGCCGCACGCGGCCAGCACGACCGCGGCCACGAGGACGGCCGGGACGACCGCGAGCCAGCCGCGCACCAGGCGGCCTCGGGCAGGGGTGCTTGTCGCGGGTCGGGGTCCCGTCATGGCGGTGAGGGAAGCCGGTCAGACCGGGTGTTCGCTGTGTCCGACCTGGGTGTCACCTGGGAAGACGGCGTCGGCTCGGTCACCTCCGCCGCCGGCGCCGCTTCGGCCACCGCCGGGATGCGGAAGGAGAACGTCGTCCCGCGGCCGAGAACGCTGGAGGCGCCGACCTGGCCGCCGTGCGCCTCCACCACCGCCGAGACGATGGACAGGCCCAGCCCGCTGCCTCCCCGGGTACGGGCCGAGTCGCCCCGGTAGAAGCGCTCGAAGACGCGGCCCAGCTGCTCCGGGTCCAGCCCGGGCCCGTCGTCGGTGACGTCGACCTGGACCCAGGCCACCGGGGGCGAGCCACCGGCCTCGGGGACGGTCCGGGTCAGCCGCACGTCCACCCGCGTGCCGGGCGGGCAGTGCTGCCGGGCGTTGGTGAGCAGGTTGGCCAGCACCTGGTGCAGCCGGTCGGCGTCCCCGAGGACGATGGCCTCCTCGGTCTCCTCGCGCAGCGCGTACGTGCGCTGTGGGTCGGCCGTCCGGGCGTCCTCGACCGCCTCGGCGGCGAGGTGGGCCAGGTCGACCGGCTGGCTGCGCAGCGGGCGCTGCTGGTCCAGCCGAGCGAGCAGGAGAAGGTCGTCGACGAGCAGGCCCATCCGCTTGGACTCGGTCTCGATCCGGTCCAGCGCGCGAGCCTGCTCCTCGGGGTCGTGCACCGCGCCCTGGCGGAAGAGCTCCGCGTAGCCGCGGATGGTGGTGAGGGGGGTCCGCAGCTCGTGGCTGGCGTCGGCGACGAAGCGGCGCAGCCGCGACTCCGATGCCTCGCGGTCGCGGAAGGCCGCCTCGATCTGGTGCAGCATCCCGTTGAGGGAGGTCGAGAGGCGGCCCACCTCGGTTCCCGGCGGCCCCGGCGGCACGCGTCGGGTCAGGTCTCCCGCCGCGATGGCCTCCGCGGTCACCTCGACGTCCTCGAGCGGGCGCAGACCCGCCCGTACGACGAGGGTCCCGAGCAGTCCGACCAGCAGCAGGACCACGAACCCAACGACCGTGATCAGCGCCGCGAGCCGGCGCACCGTCGAGTCCACGCTGGACAGGGAAACCGCCAGCACGACTGAGTCCCCGGAGCCGTCGTTGAGCGCCCTGGCCCGCGCCCGGTAGTGCGGTCGGCCCGTGGTCGACGGGATCTCCACGATGGCGCCGTCGAGCTGGGCGACCCGCTGCGCGGTGAACGAGGAGACGTCCGGCGTGCTCCCGTCCTGCGAGGTGGTCGCCGGTGCCATCGCGACGACGTTGCCGTCGGCGTCGACGATGGTCTGCACGAAGGGGGTGGGGAGCTGGCGCGAGCCGGTGGGCGGCTGGCCGAACCCGCCCGACGGGGAGAACGCCCCGAAACGGCCAGGCAGGCGGCTCAGCTGGTCGTCCACGCGGTCGACGAGGTAGCCGCGCAGCAGCACCACCGCCGCGAAGCCGACCGCGACGATCGCGAGCGCCGCGAGCAGCAGCAGGCCGGCCACCAGGCGGCGCCGCAGCGACCACTGCCGGACGTCGACGAGGTGGGCGAGGGCGGACATGGCTCAGCGCGGCAGACGAAGGGAGTAGCCGACCCCGCGCAACGTGTGGATCAGCGGTGGGTCCCAGCGGTCGATCTTCTTGCGCAGGTAGGAGATGTAGTTCTCCACGATGCCGGCGTCCCCGCCGAAGTCGTAGCGCCACACGTGGTCGAGTATCTGCGCCTTGGACAGCACGCGCCCGGCGTTGAGCATGAGGTAGCGCAGGAGCGCGAACTCGGTGGGGGAGAGCTCGACCAGCTCGCCGGCGCGACGTACCTCGTGCCGGTCCTCGTCCAGCTCCAGGTCCGCGAAGCGCAGGACGTCGTCGGTGTCCTCCTCCGCCGGCTGCACGCGGCGCAGGACGGCCCGGATGCGCGCGACGACCTCCTCCAGGCTGAACGGCTTGGTGACGTAGTCGTCGCCGCCGAGCGTCAGCCCGTTGATCTTGTCCTCCGTGGCGTCCCGCGCGGTGAGGAAGAGGACGCCCACGCGCCGCCCGTCCGCGCGGATGCGTCGGCACACCTCGTAGCCGTCGAGGTCGGGCAGCATCACGTCGAGCACGAGCAGGTCCGGCTGGTAGTCCCGCGCCAGGTCGAGCGCCTGGCGGCCGGTCCCCGCCGTGCGTACGTCGAACCCGACGAAACGCAGCCCCGTCGTCAGCAGGTCGGCGATGTAGGGCTCGTCGTCGACGACGAGCAGCCTGGCCTCGGGCGGGTCAGCCACCGGTGCCTCCCGCGCGGGCACCGAAGCCGCCCCCGAACCCCCCGCCCTGGGTGACCGACGTCGCGGTGACCGTGCCGTCGCTGCCCGTCTGCCCGACCACGACGACGGTCGTCCCGGGGGGCAGGTCGGCCAGGGTCCCGCGCTTGGTGACCGTGACGGTCGCGCCCTTGGCCAAGGTCACCTTCACCGTCGCCCCGGAGGTAGCAGTGAGATAGACGTTGTCGCCGTCGACGAGCTTCACGGTTCCGATGGTCGCACCGCCGAATCCGCCCGCGCCGCCACCGAACCCGCCGCCGCCCGCGCCACCGGTGCCGCCGCCGAGGCCCTCCGAGCGAGTCGCGTTGCGCGCCGCCGCGAAGGCGCCGGCCGCGCTGCTCCCGGCACCGCCCGAGCGGGAGTGCGTGTAGTGGTAGCCGCCGGCGACGTACCCGACGGCCAGCAGGATCGCCCCGACCAGGCCCGCCGTGACCCACGGGATCCGGGCGTGTGGGGCACGGTCGGCAAGGAGACGCGACAGCTCGTCGTCGGAGGACACCGCGTCGACCGGGCCGGCGTCGGCCGGGCCGGTGCCCTCGGTCGGCTCACTGTTGGCGGGCCCGGTGCCCTGGCCCGGCTTCGCCTCGGCCGGCCGCGACCAGGGGTCGGCTCCGACCAGGTCGTCGGCGAGCGAACGGTCCTCGGGGGTGTCGTCGCGTCGGGGCATGGGTGACCTCACTCGTAGCGCAGGGCGTCGATCGGACGCATCGAGGCTGCCCGGGAGGCCGGGTAGCTGCCGAAGAACAGGCCGATGGCGACCGAGACGCCGAAGGCCAGCAGGATGGAGGAGGGGACGACGACCGGGTCGACGCCGACGATGCGGAAGGTCGAGCCGATCAGGCCGACCAGGACGCCCAGCGCACCCCCGATGACCGACAGCAGCGTAGCCTCGATGAGGAACTGCCCGAGGATGGCCCGGCGGGGGGCTCCGATCGCCTTGCGGATGCCGATCTCTCGGGTCCGCTCGGCCACTGTGACCAGCATGATGTTCGTGATCCCGATGCCGCCGACGAGCAGGCTGATCGCCGCGACGGCGCCGAGCAGCACGGTGAAGACCCGGTTGTTGCTCGCCGACGTGGCGAGCAGCGAGGCCTGGTTGAGGACCTGGTAGTCGCGGCTGGTCGAGCTCGTGATCTTGTGACGAGCGTCCATGACAGTCTGGATCTCGCTCTGCGCCGCGTTGACCGCCTTCGACGACTTGGCCTCCACGACGATCTGGGAGAGCGCCCCGTAGCCGGCGAGGGAGTTCTGCACGGTGCTCAGCGGCGCGACCGCGGTGTCGTCGGCGTCGAGGAAGCCGCTCGTGCCCTTGGTCTTCAGGACCCCCACGACGTCGAAGGGCACCCCGCCGCAGGTGATGGTCTGGCCGACGGGGTCGACCGTGCCGAAGAGGTCGTCGACGACCGTCTGGCCGAGCACGATCGTGCGCCGGCCGTCCACGACGTCGTCGTCGCTGATGTAGGTCCCACTGGAGACGGGACTGTTCGACGCCTCGAAGTAGGCCGGCCACGTGCCGACCACGGTCGTGGTGTGGCTCGTGCCGGCGTACGCGCACGATGCCTGGGTCTGCACGACCGGCGCGACGCTCTTGATGTCTGGCGCCTGGTCCGGGTCGGCGAGGGCGAGGGCGTCGTCGACGGTCAGCCGCCGGGTCGTGGCGGCCGCGCCGTTGCCGGCGTTGCCGGGGCCGAAGCGCCCGCGCTGCCCGCTGATCACGGTCAGCGAGTTGGTCCCGAGGCGGGTGAGGCTCTTCTGGATCGCCACCGAGGATCCGTTGCCGACGGCGACCAGGATGATCACGGCCGCGACCCCGATGAGGATCCCCAGCGTGGTGAGGGCGGTGCGAAGCCGGTTGGCGTTGAGCCCCAGCAGGGCGAAGCGCAGCGTCTCGCGCAGGCTCATGCGGGCACCGCCGCCCGCTCGTCGGAGACGATCAGCCCGTCGCGCATCCGCACCACGCGTTCGGCGTGGGCCGCCACCTCGGCCTCGTGCGTGATGATCACCACGGTCCGGTTCTCGCCGTGCAGGGCGTCGAGCAGGGCCAGGACCTCGGCCGAGGAGTGCGTGTCCAGCGCGCCCGTCGGCTCGTCGGCGAGAAGGAGCGAGGGTCTGGTCACCAGCGCCCGGGCGATGGCGACCCGCTGCTGCTGGCCGCCGGAGAGCTGGGTGGGCTCGTGGTCCATCCGGTCGGCGAGCCCGACCCGCGTGAGCGCCTCGACCGCCAGCGATCGCCGCTCGTGCGGCTTGACCCCGCGGTAGGCCAGCGGCATCTCGACGTTGGCCAGCGCCGAGGTGCGCGGGATCAGGTTGAAGGCCTGGAAGACGAAACCGATCTTGCGGTTGCGCACGAGCGAGAGCTGGTCGTCGGACAGCCCCCCGACGTCGATGCCGTCCAGGTGGTACGAGCCGGCCGTCGGCGCGTCCAGGCACCCGACGATGTTCATCAGCGTCGACTTGCCCGACCCGGAGGCGCCCATGACGGCGACGTACTCGCCGCGCCGGATGGTGAGGTCGAGTCCTGCGAGCGCGTGCACGCTCGCCTCGCCCATCCCGTAGACCTTGGTGAGGTCGCGCAAGGCGACCACCGGGGCCCGGGTCGGGGTCGCTGTCCCCGGCCGCTGTGTCACCGGTTGCTCCGGGTGCCCGTCCCGCCGAACCCGCCACTCACGCCGCCGCCCAGCCCGCCCGGCACCCCGCCGAACGGGAAGCCGTTGCTCCCGGTCGTGGTCGTCGTCGCGATGACGACCTGGTCGCCCTGTTGGATCCCGGTCCCGGAGATCTCGGTCGTGGTGTCGCCCTTGAGGCCGACGGTCACCGCGACGGTGTGGGTGGCGCCGCTCGCGGACGTCACCGTGACCGTGCTGCGCCCGCCGAGGGAGGTCACCGCCGCCGAGGGGACGTACAGGACGTTGGTCGCCTGGTCCGCCGTCACGGTGACCGTCGTCGACTGTCCGGCGCGGACCCCAGCGGGGACCCTGAGCAGGTCGAGGGTGACCGTGTACGACGTCACGCCGTTGGACGTCGTCGGCAGCGGCGCGATGGAGGTGACCACGGCGTTCGCGGTCACCCCGGTGAGCGCGTCGAAGGAGATGCTCGCGCCGGCGCCGCGGTGGACGGATGCCGTGTCCGCCTCGGAGAAGTCGGCCTGCACCTGCAGCTGCGAGACGCCGGTGATGACGACGAACCCGGACACCGAGCTCGACGAGCTGCTCGCCGCGGCGCTGGACCCGGTGCTGGAGCCGGAGGACTCACCGACCCGGCCGGACACCGACGCGACGACGCCGGAGGCGGGAGCCCGCAGCACGGTCTCGGCGAGCGCCCGGCGGGCAGCGGTCACCTGCGCCTCGGCAGCCTTGACCTGCTCCTCGGCCGCGATCAGCTGGTCCGCCGACGAGGGCTGCGTCGCCGCGGCGTTCTCGCGCTGGGTCGCGGCGTAGGAGTCCTGCGCGCTCGTCAGCTGCGCCTCGGCGTCAGACAGGGACTTGGAGTCGCGCAGCAGGTTCTGCCGGCGGGTCAGCTCGGCCGAGCTGAGCTGGTTCCTCGCCTGGGAGGTCGCCTGCTTCGCCGCCGTGCAGGCCGCGGAGGAGCCGCCGGCGCAGGCGCTGGTCTGGGCGCTGAGCGCCTGGTCGTACGCCGTTCGCGCCTGCGTGACGCTGGCGTCGTAGCCCTGCTTGGCCAGCGCGTTGGACTGCCTGGTGAAGGTCACGGTGCGCTGGGCGCTGGCGACCTGCTGGCTCGCGTTGGTCAGGTTGCTGGCGGCCTGGGCCTGCTGGGCGGGCGTCTGCACCCCCTCGACGCTCGCCAGCTGGCTGCGCGCGCTGGCGAGGGAACCGGTGGCGGAGGCGAGCTGCTGGCGGGCGCTCAGGTCGTCGATCGTGGCCAGGGCCTCGCCCCGGCGTACGTGGTCCCCGACCGCGACGTACACCGCGGTCACGGTGCCGTTGGTCTCGAACGAGGCACCGACGTCACCGGGGCTGATGACCGTGCCGGTGGCGGCCACGGTGGCGACGACCGTGCCCCGCTCCACGGTGGCCGTTCGCCCGCTCACGCTCGTCGATCCCGAGGCGAGGGTGGTCCACCCGACGATGGCCACCCCCGCGAGGATGAGCACCAGCACGCCGTTGACCAGCAGATTCCGACGTCGACGCGACATGGGGCGCCACGGTGCGCGGCCAGCCTGGGAAGGGGCTGGGAGTCACCTGGGAGGGGGCTTTCCGAGGCCTCGGGGTGGCGCCCTTCGTTTCCGGTTCTCGTTTCCGGTTCGGCGTGTCGCGGCCTGTCGGTTCGACTCGGGGCAGGTCGTGAGCGACCCTGGACGGACGTCGTCCGGCGGGACGGCCGTGGATCGTGTCCGGAGTCACAGGCCTTCGCACGAACTTTTTCCGGCGGCCGTTCGTCCTACGGGGGACAACGAGGAGGTGCCCGCGCATGACCGCGCTACGCGGCTACGGGATGAACAGCCACAGCTACGAGTCCGACGAGAACGTCACCGGCGTTCCCGCGTGCTCGCAGACCTACCACTGCCCGGCGGGGCACGTCACGCACCTCAACTTCGCCGAGGAGGCGGAGGAGATCCCCAACGTCTGGGACTGCCCGAAGTGCGGGCGGGTCGCGCACCGCGACGAGACCGCGGCGCGCCGCGCGTCGCAGACCGAGGACCTCAGCGCCCCGACGCCCTCGCCGCGCACGCTGGCGGCGGGCAAGACGCACTGGGAGATGCTCCTCGAGCGCCGCTCGGTCAACGAGCTGGAGACCCTGCTCGCCGAGCGCCTCGAGCACTTCCGGGCCCTCTGAGCGAGCGGCCGCCGCGCGTGGCTGCGGGCGACGGCGCTGATGCCGGTCGGGACGGCGTACCCGACGCTGCCTTCGATGCCCACGCTGGCTTCGATGCCCACCCGGTGCTGCCGGACGTGACGCGCGACGAGAGCGACGAGGGCTGGGGGGAGTCCCCCGAGGCCGACGACCTCGAGCGCTACCTGCGGGAGCGTCCCCCGCACCACGAGTAGTCGTGGTCAGCGGGAGAGGTTGTCCCGGATCTGCTTGAGAACGTCCAGCTCGCTCTCGGTCGCGGCCTCCTCGGTGACGCGCCGCTCACGCATCTTGTTCATCGGGACGACGAAGATGAAGTAGACGACGGCTGCGACCAGCACGAAGGTGATCACGGCGTTGAGGAACTCGCCGAACTGCAGGTACTGGCCGTCGCTGATCTTCACCGAGCCGCCGGTGATGCCACCGCCGAGGATCGTGTTGATGATCGGCTTGATGAAGTCGTTCGTGAACGCGGTGATGAGCGCGGTGAACGCGGCGCCGATGACGAAGGCGACCGCCAGGTCGATGACGTTGCCGCGCAGGATGAAGTCGCGGAACCCCTTGAGTACGTTGTTCATGACGGCCCTTCCAGGTCGGGGCAAGATCCTCTCGGGACGCTAGCGAAGCCGATCCGTCCTGGCCAGCGGACTGGCGAGCCGACGGGCGGTCAGCCGTCGAGCAGGACCGACAGCGGGCCGAGCGCTGACGCGGCGGCCAAGGCGAGCCCCTCGTCGCGGGTGACGTCGAGGACGACCAGCGCACCGGTCGAGCCCGATGCCGGGTCCAGCAGGCTGCCGGAGCCGCCGGCCACGACGGTGATCACGCGCGCGTGCGCGACGACCTGGGCGTGGGGCAGCGAGGACGCCGTCCCGGCCGCGAGCACGACGTCGACCGTGTCGCCGGTGCGCAGCAGG
>DATJPE010000072.1 GCA_035506535.1 Actinomycetes bacterium
ACGGGCTCCTGCTCTGCTGGGCCCACCACGACTGGCTCCACGAACGCGACATCGGGATCACCACGATCGATGGCGGTGGCCTGCGCTTCGACGGCCGCGACGGCCGGCACTACGGGACGACCTACCCGCCTCAGCTCACCCTCTCGGGATGAGCGCTGCCGTGACGCGCCACGTCGGTACGTCCGGCGGCGCCGAGTCAGCCGAGGGCGTCCACCTTGGCCTGCCACGCCGGCATCCAGGTATCGGTGAGCGCCTGCTGCACGGGGGCGGGCAGCACGGCGGCGAACCCGGCCGCGATCGGCGGCGGGGCGCTCTCGAGGACCCACGGAAGGAATCGGCTCGGGGGGTTCTCCTCGGCGGACAGGGCCTGGAACCGCGCGACGTCGTCCAGCGTGAACGCCTGGGGGACGAAGGGGATCACGTCGGCCTCCTCGTGGGCGAGATGCAAGGACACGACCTCTCGCATCCGCACCGCCGCAGCGCGCGCAGGGTCCCGGTCGCCATCGAGGTGCTGGACCTCGGCAGCGAAGTCCTCGACCGATGCGACGACGTCCGCGTGCTCCGCGAGGTTGCGGTCGAGCAGATCGGTCATGTCGCCCAGCCGCTCGCGCATCAGCGGCCAGACCGCGTCGTCCTCGAAGGTGTGGTGGTGGTGGAGCTGGAACAGGAACTCCTCGGCGTAGCCGAGCACGGCGGCGTCCGGCGCCGCGTGCGTGCCGAGCGACCCGACAAGGCGATCCATGTCCCGGCGCACCGCCGCGTGGACGGCGTACTGGACGGCCACTCCCGGATGCAGCGTCGTGGTGCTGGCGGCCCCGGATGGCGGTGCGGCGATGGTCTGGTCGCTCATGGCCGGCTCCTCAAGTAGCGTGGAACCCCATTCTGCGCAGATCTACACTCTAGAATCAATGCCATGGCGACAGCGAAGAAGCGCGCGTACGACGCCACGAAGCGTCTCGAACGCGCCGACGCCGAACGCGACGCGAGCCGCGAGCGGGTCGTGGCGGCGGCGACGGCGCTGTTCCTCGAGCGGGGCTACCAGGCCACCACGGTCGGGGACATCGCGAAGCGGGCCGGTGTCGCGCTGCAGACGGTCTACAACGCGGGCGGGTCCAAGCTCGAGCTGCTGCACCGAGCCGTCGATGTGGCGGTGGCGGGGGACACCCAGGACGTCATGTTCACCGATCGTCCGGAGGTCGCGGCCATCGCCGACGATCCCGACCCGCGCCAGCAGGTCGCGCGCTTGGCCACGCTGATCGCGACCACCATGGAACGCTTGGCGCCGATCTGGCAGGCGTACCGCGAGGCCGCGGCCACCGACGACTCGGCCCGGGACTACATGGTCGCCGCGCACCGGCGGCGGTTCGAGACCTTCGGCGCGCTCATCGCCGGCATGGACCCCCAAGCGCTGCGGCATTCACCGGAGCACAGCACCGACTGCATGTGGTCGATCGGCAGCATCGACGTGTTCTTGCTCTTCCGCGACGTACAGGGGTGGTCGTTCGAGCGATACGCCGAGTGGTTGCGCACGACCCTTGCCGACCTGCTGCTCAGGTAGGGATTCAGAGCGGGCGCATCCAGAACTGGACCTCCGACTCCCTCGTCATGCCCGCGCGTTCGTAGAGCGCGAGCGCGCCGGTCGTGTTGTCGGCGTCGACGTCGAGTCGTACGACGGTGCAACCGGCGGCGGCAAAGTTGCGGAACGAGCGAAGCAGGAGTGCGGTGGCGATGCCTTGATTCCGGGCGCGCCGCAGGGTCGCGAGGCTCATGACGTAGCCAGCATCGGGATTGGCCTCGGCCACCAGCGCTGAGCAGGAGCCCGCGGCGTCACTGGCGATCTCGCTCAGGTCCGGTCGGGCGTACGGCAGCTTCATGAGGTGTTCGATCCGCTCCCGGTCGAGGACCAGGTCGCCGTGGTGGTCGGCGAACGCGGCGAGGACCTCGGTGAGCGCGGGGAGGTCATCGGGCAGCACGACGCTTCGGACCGTGACGCCCTCGGGCAAGCTCACGTCGGGCTCGTCCGCGGCCAACGATCGCTTCATCGTGTACGTCGAGCGCACGTACTCGAAGCCCGACTCCCGCAGGAACGAGAGGAAGGGATCTCCGTCGTAGGCGAGGACCGCCAGCCGAGACCGGACCGGATCCTGCGCGCGGGCGGCGTACGGCCGTGCTGCGCCGATCGCCCAGTCGAGCCAGGCGCGGTTCACCGCGTCGAGATGGGCCGCTGTTAGGTCCAGGGCCACGGCCCGAACGGCAGTGAGCTCGGAGTACGGCGCCTGCGCCATCAGTCCGCCGTAGCCCACCAGCGTGTCGTCGATCTCGAGGCAGGCCAGGTCCTTGTCCGGGTCGAGTCCCGGCATCTCCATGACCACCAGCACGTGTTGCGGGCTGACCCAGGTGGCCGGCACACCCGACCAGTGCTCGATGTGCGCGCGGAACAGGTGGGCGACCGCTTCCGCGTCGCTCGCCTGAAGTGGCCTGACCAGGACTTGGTTCATGGCGCCCCCCGCGGTCGGTGGCCACAGTGTGGCAGTGCAGGTCCGAGTACAGCGAGCGGTTACCACCCGTCGCGCACGCCGAGCCGTTCGAACCGAGCCGCCGACACGGCGGTGGCGGGGGACATGAAGAAGGCATGCTCACTGACCCTCCTGAGCTCCCGGCAGCATCGTCGTGTTGCTGCTGCTCCGAGCTGACCGTCGGCTCGACGACAGTGGACGTTCGACGATCCTCGTGTGGCGGGTCTACGGTCGGGCTGGCAGAGGGCCTGCTCACGGTCAGGAGGCACGCCATGCACGTTCAGGTGATCACCTACCGAATCGACGACGTCAGCGAAGCCGACTTCAACGCGGCCAACCAGGAGTTCGCCGAGGCGATGCGGGAGTTCCCGGGCCTCATCTCGAAGGTCTGGCTGAAGTCGTCCGACGAGCCCGGCGTCTACGGCGGTGTCTACTTCTGGCGCGACAAGGAGTCCTGCGACGCGTTCCTGGCGAGCGAGCTGCTCGGGGCGGCCAAGGCCGACGACTCGATTCGAGACCTGACCTCTCACGACTACTCCGTCAACGAGGTGATGACGAAGATCACTCAGCCGGTCCTGCAGGTGATCTAGCGATCGCTCACAACGCCGCTCGGCGGCGACGTCAGGCGCCGGGCTGGACGAGGCCGGTCTCGTAGGCGAGGACCACCGCTTGGACGCGGTCGCGCAACGACAGCTTCTGCAGGATGCGGTTGACGTGAGACTTCACGGTCGCCTCGCTGAGGAACAGCTGCGCGGCGATCTCGCCGTTGGAGAGCCCTCGCGCGATGAGCACGAGGACCTCGCGCTCGCGGTCGGTCAGGACCGACAGCCGGCCGGACAGCGCATCGGACGGGCTCGGGCGCTGCACGTGCTCGGCGATGAGCCGGCGGGTGATGCTCGGCGCGAGCAGGGTCTCCCCAGCGGCGACGGTCCGTACCGCGTCGACGAGGCGTTCGGGGGGCGCGCTCTTGAGCATGAAGCCGGACGCGCCGTCGCGCAGCGCCTGGTAGACGTACTCGTCCTGGTCATAGGTCGTGAGGATGAGCACCCGGGTACGGCTTCCGGCGGCGGTGAGCTGCTTGGTGGCCTCCAGCCCGTCCACGCCGGGCATCCGGATGTCCATGAGCGTGACGTCGGGGGACAGCTCGCGGACCATGCGCAGCGCCTGCTCGCCGTTCTCGGCCTCCCCGAGGACGTCGAGGTCCGGCGCGGACTCGAGGATCATCCGCAGCCCGCCGCGGATCAGCGCCTGGTCGTCGACGATGAGCACGCTGGTCATGCCGGGACCGGGATCCGAGCCCGGACGGCGTACCCGCCCGCCGCGCCCGGCCCCGCGTCGAGCTCGCCTCCGTAGATGGCGACGCGCTCGCGCATGCCGAGGATGCCCTGCTGGCCGCCGTACCCGTTCGTCGTCGCCGTGCCGTCGTCGGTCACCGCGAGACGTACGTCCCCGGTCCCGTACGCGATCTCCACCGTGGCGCTCGCCTCGCCGGCGTGCTTGCGGGTGTTGGTCAGCGCCTCCTGCACGACCCGGTAGAGGCTCAGCTCGACGCCGGCCGGCAGCTCGCGCGGCTCGCCGGTGACCACCAGCCGCACGGGCAGGCCCGCGGTGCGCGTCTGCTCCAGCAGCGAGTCGAGGTCCTTCAGGCCGGGCTGGGGCGCGAGCCCGACCTCCTCGCCGTTCTCGCGCAGGACGCCGAGCAGCGTGCTCATCTCGGTGAGAGCCGCGCGGCCGGTGTCCTGCACGTTGCGCAGTGCCTTCTCCGCCTGGGCGGGGTCGCGTTTGAGCACCTCGGCCGCCGCCCCGGCCTGGACCACCATGACGCTCACCGTGTGCGCGATGACATCGTGCAGGTCGCGCGCGATCCGGCGCCGCTCGGCTGCGACGGCCGCCTGCGCCTCCTCGTCGCGTCGACGTTCGAGGTCGGCGGCCCTCTCCGCCAGCTGATTCGTCTCGGCGACGCGGGAGCGCATCGCGAGGCCGACCAGCCAGGGCGTGCCGATGATGATGAGCCCGAAGAGCAGGTCCGAGGAGTCCTTGGCGAGCGTCGTGGCGAAGATGCCGAGACCCAGCACGAGGCCCGCGATCGCCTGTCGAATCGAGGATTCGCGCGCGACGCTGTATTGGCTCAGTAGGACCCAGGCCATCGGCGTGACGGGCTGGGACAGCGGGACGCCGGCCCAGGTGTCGATGGCCAACGCGCCGAAGCAGACCACGACGACCAGCAGGGGCCAGCGCCGCCGGAAGGCGAGGGACGCTCCGGCGAGGGTGGCCATGGTCAGCGCCACGCCGCGCGGCTGGATGTCCTCGGCGATGAACTCCACCCACCCCGCGACGACGACCACGACGGCGATGGCGACGTCGAGCCGAGAGCCGAGGTGGCGCGACACGCGGCACACAGTAACCGCCGCTCGTGGTCGCGACGTCCTCCCGCGGGTGGGGGGCCACCCACCCCAGGGTGGACGGTGCGGCACCCGACTTTCCAGCCGCGGCAGGGGGTGATCACCCCGCCAGGTCGATGACCGCGGGTACGTCCTGCCGGGAGCGTTGCGTCTCACCGCACGACACCGCCGTCCAGACAGGAACCGCCATGAAGCTGCTCTCGCACCGAACGCTCGGCGCCGTCATCGCGCTGGGGCTGATCGCCTTCGTCTCCTCGGGTCTGCTGAGGAACGCGACCCACGGCGTGGGCGCGGTCCTCGGCGACATCGCCTGGTTCACCTTCCTCATCTGCGTCCTCGCCACTCTCGCGCTCTCCGTGGCGCTCATCGCCGCCGCTGGCCTGCGCCGGCGGCGTACCGCCGCCTGAGACCCCAACCCGACTCTTCGCAAAGGACCTCGTCATGACCATCTCCCGTCCCCGCACTCTCGCCGTCCTGGCCGCCGCGTCCGTCGCCGTCGTGGGCGCCGGCCTCGCTGTCCCGGCGTACGCGAGCTCGCACGCGACCCACACCCGCGTCGTCCACGGCCATCTCGTCGAGTCGTCGGACTTCGGCTGGAGCACCGGGTACGTCTCGATCGACCGCGACTACACCGCCAAGAAGGTGCAGTTCGCCTCGGACATCACGACGTGCCGTGCGCACAGCAGCACGGCGACCCGCGCCCGCTGCGACGTCGCGCTCGGGCTGCGCGGCGGGCTGATCACCCTCACCTTCGAGGCGGTCCAGGGCGCGAGTACCGAGCACGGCACCGTCACCGGCGGTACCGGCGAGTACCGCCACGCGCGGGGCAGCGTCACGATCGTGGAAGGCACCAACGGCTCCGGCCCAAGCACGGCCGACTGGACCCTGCACGTCACCTACTGATCCCGGCGGCACCTGAGCCCCCGGCCCGGCTCGACGTGGGCCGGGGGTTCAGTCGGGGCGGGGGAAGCGGGCGTAGACCTCCGCCGCCGCGGCGCCGAACCCGCCGGGCTGGCCGACCGCCTCGAAGCAGCGGCCGATCTCGTCGAGCTCGAAGCTCCACCGCCAGCCGCGATCCGCGGCCACCTCCATCGCCCCCTCGCTGCGGGCGAGCAGGCCCGGCTGGCTCCTCGCCCACTCCTCGAGCAGGTCGGCCTCGACGCCGAGGTCACGTGCAGCCTGCCGGATGGCGACCAGCAGCGCCGCCGTCCCCTTGGTCCACGCCGCGTACGCCATCTTGAGCGCCTTGGCCGCCGAGTCGGATGACGTGAGGACCCGTACGTCGAAGCGCGGGTTGCCCAGCCCGCTGGCCGCGCGTTCGGCGTGGGGGCCGGACAGGTACAGCCGCGTCTTTCCCGTCTCGACCGGGGGCGGTCCGACGACCGCGCCGGCGACGTACGTCGGGCGTGGCTGGAGCGTCTCCGCCATGTGGGTCGAGCTCCGGAGCGCCTGCTCGATGTGAGTCGACCTGTCGGGGCTGACCGCGTTCGCGTCGACGTACACGCCGGCGTAGCCCACGAAGGCGTGTGCGACGGACACCGCGTCGGCCGGCGGGCAGAGCGACACGATGAGGTCGCACGCGTCGGCGAGGCGTTCGACGGTGCCCAGGTCGACCAGGCCGGCGGCTTCGGCGCGGCGAGCGGTCGCCGCGCTGCGCCCTCGGGATGCCCACGCCACGTCGTGGCCGCCGTCGCGAAGCGCCGCGCCGACGGCCGAGCCCATCGAGCCGGGATGCACGATTCCGATCACGAGCCGACTCTGCCCCACCCACTCGAGCCCGGGCGAGCGCTCTCCCTCGACCGCCCGCTCTCCCTCGCTTCCCCCTCTGTGTCGCGCGCCCACAGTGGCCCCGGATGCGACCGGCTGTGACTGAGCGGACACGGCCTGGCGTCGGCCAGCGCGACGACGCGACCCCTGTTACCGATCGGCGCCGGAGAGGCGTACATCACGTCGGCGCGCCGGAGTCGCTGGTGGCCCGGCGACGCTGAAGACTGCTAGAAAGGAATCAATGGTGGGTCCAGGAGGTGGGCAGGGCGCATCGCCTGTCTCACCGGGTCCGGCCCTGATGCTGAGGTGGATCTTCCAGTTCAGCGACCTCTGCCCATGGCCCAGATGCATGTCGAGGAGCGTTGCCCGATGAAGCGCGGTCTGATCGCGAGTGTGGTGGCGTTGCTGAGCGCTGTCGCCGCTGTGGCTCTGTTCGCGGGCCCGGCCGAAGCGCACACCCCGGCCATGACGACCACCTGTACGTCAGCGACGTTGACGGCCACGAGCTACCCGGCCGGCACCGTCATGGACCTGACCGTCGACGGAACGTTGGTGGCGCACCAGGTTCTCACCAAGCCGTCGTACCACGACGCACCAGCCGTGCTGACCACCACGTTCACGGACACCGGCCACACGGTCACCGGATCGATCACCTCAGGCGGGGTGCCACCGTTCAGCGAGACCGTGCTGACCGAGGACTGCACGTCACCGAGTCCAAGCGTCACCACCTCGGTGTCGCCGTCAACGTCCACCAGCGTGTCAGCGACCTCGTCGTCCAGCGCGAGCGTCTCACCGACCAAGTCGTCGAGCCCGAGCTCGTCATCGAAACCCTCGACGTCGGTCGAAGCAACAGTCATCACGAAGTCGTCCTCCAGCCCGTCCGGGTCGGGCACTCTGCCGCGCACGGGCGGGTCGTCGGGACCCATGATCGCCGGGCTCGTGCTGCTGGCAGCCGGCGGCGCCCTCATCGGTCTGGCCAACCGCCGACGCAGGTCGTCGTAAGCCGAACACGGCCAGATCCCCGACGATCTTGAGAGATGCGGGGCGACACGCCGCCGCGGTCCCTGCATCTCTCAAGATCGCGCGGAGGCCCGACGGCCCGGTGACCTGGCGCACGTGACATCGGCCACGCCGGACATGGCGCCCATGAGGTGAGGCGGGACGAGGGACCCTCCCGACGAAGGAGGGCCCTGCGATGACCACCGTTACCGAGACCTCGCCCGACGTGGTCGATGCGCTGGTCGCAGCCCGTCCATGCAGGGCGTCGGGTCCATGCGCATGAGCACTGTCTACCTCGGCAGCAAGCTCGGGCTCTTCCCGACGCTCGTCGAGCAGGGCCGCTCACCTTCGGCCGAGCCTTGACCGCGCGTCCGCTCGCCGGGGCCGAGCCGGCGCAGCGAACCGGACAACGGAGCCCGGGACGCGGCGGGTCGCGACATCGCGATCGGGCGAGGGCGGGACGCGGCGGGTCGCGACACTCGCGCTCAGGCGAGGGCGGCGGCGAGGTCCTCGGCGCCGGTCACCGTCTCGTGGAACACCTCGAGCAGGCGGTCGGCCCGCGACTGCTCGTACGTGCCCTGCCACGCGTCGCTCCCGCCGGCCGCGCAGTAGGCCGAGACGAGCAGCTCCGCCGAGAGCGCGGCGCAGTCCATGCCCGCGCCGCTCCACGGGTCCTGGTGCAGCCCACTGTCGCCGACCAGCGCCCACCCCGGCCCGGCCGGGCAGCGCAGCCAGTCCGGGGCCGGCGGCGCGCCGTAGAGGCGGCCTGCCGGCTCGGCGTCGGCGTAGCGCTGCCACAGGCCCGCGTGCCGGCGCATCAGCTCGTCGAAGCGGGTACGTGGCTCCCGCCGCATCCGCTCGTACTCCGCCAGGTTCACGCTGACCGCGAGGCAGGTGAGGCCGGCGTCACTCGGGAAGACGTACGCCAGCTCGTCGCCGAGCAGCGAGAACTCCGGGCCGTCCGGGGCGGTGCCGCCCGGTCCGGGGAAGCCGCTCACGTAGCGGTAGTAGAGGGCTCGCCGGCCGGGGAAGCGCTCGCGGTCCTCGGCGCCGACGAGCTGGGCCACCCGCGAACGGCGGCCGTCGGCCCCGACCACGAGGCCGGCCTCCACCGATGTAGCGTCCTCGAGCACCACCCCCGACACGCGCCCGCCGTCGCTGCGGACCAGGTCGACGACGGCGGTCTCGGTCCGTACGTCAGCGCCGTCCCTTCCGGCCGCCGCCAGCAGGACGCCGTCGATCGCCTCGCGACGTACCGACATGTTGAAGCCGAGGTCGCCGGGCTCCTGCGGCGGCTCGAGGGTGGCGTGCGTCGAGCCGTCGGCGTAGGAGTACTCGCGCGTCAGCCGGGGCGCACCCAGCCCTTCGACGTCGGGCAGCCAGCCGAGCCGGTCGAGGACGTCCAGCAGGCCGCCACCCCGGAAGAAGTGCGTCGACAGCGTGGGCGAGGGCAGCTGCGCCCGGTCGACGAGCAGCACGCGCAGGCCGCGCCGCGCGAAGAGGCCCGCGGTCAGCGAACCGGCGATGCGCGCCCCGACGACCACGACGTCGAAGCGCGAGGTCCGGCCCATCCGATGATGATGGCACCGACGTCTCGAGCTCGACGCGCCGCGCTCAGGCCGGCAGCGCCCGCGTTCATTGCGCGCGCTCCCCGCGCGCGCTCCCCCCGCTGAGCCCCTGCTGGCAGCTGCTGGCGACCCTGACCGGCTACGACGCGTCGTACCTCGCTGTCGCCGAAGCCCTCGGCACCACCGTGCTCACCGCGGACACATGGCTGGCCCGAGCACCCGGGATCCGTTGCCCCGCCAAGGTCCTCTCCGCGTGAGGCGCGGCACTGGTCAGTCGCCGCCGCAGGGATGCAGCTCGCCGGCCGTGCACCAGAGCCAGTCGGTCACGCCCCCTGAATCGACGACGATGGCTCGGCAGTCGGGGACGACCTGGATGTTCGCATATGGCGCCGCGGCTGCGCGCAGGCACTCGGGGTGATGGTGGCGCCAGACGACGAGCCCGCCGTCGACGTACAGCGCGACCGCGGTTGCCTCGACGGCGAGGATCTCGGCCGCGCGTCGCGGGGCGTCTCGGTAGCGCGTCCACGTGATCCAGTGGACGTTGTGGCCCTGGCGATACGACCGGCAGGTGCCGGCGCCGTACAGCGGCAAGGTGGCCTCGATCTCGGCCTGGCACATGCGTCTGCTCCCACCTGACAGATCCCGCGGGATCGCCCTCGCTGGCATCGTCGCACGCAGCGACGAGCTGGCTCCAGACAGGGCAAGTCCCGGAATCCGCCTGCACCGAGGTCCCGGAACTGCTCAATCCGTGTGAAGGAGGGCGGGCGTTCGGCGCGCCGGTGAGGTGCAACGCGGGGTCGCGAGGACGTACACTTGGGGCAGCCAGGTGATCGCCTCTCCCGGCGTGCCGACTGCCCGAAGGGCAGGCTCTGCGGCACTGTCGGAAGAGCCCGCGGACGCCACTGGCAGGCAAGGGCAGACAGTTCGCCGACCAATGGGGCGTGAGTGCCACCGAGAACACGCCGACGCGGCACCGGCCGCGCCGGTCTCCAGCCGGTCCAGCCCGATCGGGCTCCCCGGCGATCGGCCGCGCCGCGGCGCGACCAGCAGGGGCCGGTCCCGGTCCTCGCCGACGCGGCGCGCCGCGTCGCCACCGCCGTCGAGAACGGCCGCGTCACGGCGACCACGCCCGCCACCTTCCAGGCCATCGCGCTGCTCGCCCGCGAGCTGCGGGTGAAGGCGAAGGCGGACACCGACGAGAAGCGACGGACCAACGAGCTGCGTCGCCTCGACGGCCTGGGCGAGGTCCTCGTCCGTACGGCGGCCCGCAACGCCTCCCTCATCCGCCTGCTCGCCGACGACGCGCCACTCCTCCCCGGCACCAACGCCTCGATGCGCGAGCTTCGGGAGCGGGCGGGCATGACCCAGCCCGCGGCACCGGTCGTCCCGGCAGCCGAGGGCGCCGACGGGCGGGCCGTGCGCGAGGAGCGGCAGGTCGTGCCGCAGTCGGTCATCGCCCGCCAGCTCTCGAACCCGTTCCTCGCCCCGGACTTCTCCGCGGCGCCGGCCCCGGCGACGGCTCGTCCGGTCCGGCTGCTCGCCGACTGGGAGCTGATCGAGCCGCTGCTCCGGTCCTTCGAGGAGGCGAGCCCCGGCAGCTCGTCGTGCATGCCGCTGCCCCCACCCTCCGGCGGGCACATCGCGGCCGGCCGGGACCTCATGCCGCACCAGGCGCAGGTGGTCGCGGCAGCGCGTACCGGCCACCGCAGCTTCCTGCTCGCCGACGAGCCTGGCCTCGGCAAGACCGCCCAGGCGCTGCTCGCGGCGAGCGCCGCCGACGCCTACCCGCTGCTCGTCGTCGTCCCGAACGTGGTCAAGACGAGCTGGGCGCGCGAGGCGGCGATGTGGACGCCGAGCCATCCGGCGACCGTCGTGCACAGCGATGGCGACACGATCGACGCGTTCAGCGACATCGTCATCGTCAACTACGACATCCTCAACCGCCACGTCGGCTGGCTCGGCACGTTCGGCTTCCGCGGGATGGTCGTCGACGAGGCCCACTTCATCAAGAACAAGTCCTCGCAGCGCTCGCGCAACGTGCTCGAGCTCTCCCGCCGCGTCCGGCAGCGGACCATGCGGCCCTTGCTCATGGCACTGACCGGCACGCCCCTGATCAACGACATCGAGGACTTCCTGGCCATCTGGGAGTTCCTCGGCTGGATCGAGCAGGACCGACCGTCCCCGCAGCTGCTGCAGGCGCTCGAGCGCAACGGCTACACCCCGATCGACCGCGGCTTCTATCCGGCCGCGCGCCAGACGGTCATCGACCTCGGGATCGTGCGCCGCCGCAAGGAGGAGGTCGCCAAGGACATCCCCGAGCGGCGCATCGCCGACGTACCGGTGGAGCTCACTGGCGCCAACGCGAAGTCGATCCGCGACGCCGAGCGCCGGCTCGTCCAGCGGCTGGTGAAGCGCTACGACAGTGCCCTCGCGGTACGCCGCGAGCGTGGCGACGACCTCCCCGTCGACGGCATCGACCACGAGCTGGTCCGGCAGGTCGCGGCCCGGGAGATCCGCGACGCCGACGAGGCGGGCACCGGCGAGAACGTCTTCAGCATGATGCGCCGCATCGGCACCGCGAAGGCCGAGCTCGCCGCCGACTTCACCGCCCAGCTGTCCCACAACGCCGGCAAGGTCGTCTTCTTCGCGAAGCACATCGACGTCATGGACACCGCGGAGGCGGCCTTCGCCAAGCGGGGCATCTCCTGTACGTCGATCCGCGGCGACCAGACGACACGCGTACGGCAGCGCAACATCGACGCGTTCGTCAACGACCCGGACGTCGCCGTCATCGTCTGCTCCCTCACCGCGGCCGGTGTCGGGATCAACCTGCAGGTCGCCTCCAACGTGGTGCTCGCGGAGCTCTCGTGGACGGCCGCCGAGCAGGCCCAGGCGATCGACCGCGTCCACCGGATCGGGCAGGGCCGGCCGGTGACCGCGTGGCGCATCCTGGCCGCGCAGACCGTGGACTCCCGGGTAGCCGAGCTCATCGACGCGAAGGCCGGCCTCGCCGCGCGGGCCCTGGACGGCGTGGCGGTCGAGGCCGCCGAGGTCGACGTCCAGCTCGAGACGCTGGTCACGCTCCTGACCAACGCGCTGGCCGACCGGCTCGCGTCGGGCTGACCCACGACGATCTTGAGAGATCCGGGCCGACACGCCGTCGGGGGCCCTGGATCTCTCAAGATCACGGGGATCGGGCGGCGCCGGGCCGCGCGGTCACTGGAGTGCGCGGTTACTGGAGTGCGAGGTCGGTCCGGACAGTGCCAGGTCGGTCAGGGCAGCGTGAGGTCGGTCCGCTCAGCGAGGTCCATGAGTTCCTGCGACGGCTCCGAGAGGTACGCCAGTCCCTGGCTCAGACCTCGGAGCAGCCGTTCGGCGTTCTCCGGCGAGATCGACGAACGGGACGCGCCGTCCGGGTCGTCACGCCAGAACAGCGACCCGGTGGGGTGCGCGAGGGCGCTGAGGACGCGGTAGTCCTCGGCGTACGCCGGCCCGAACGCGACCTCGCCGCGGCGCAGCAGCTTGGCGACCGGTTGGGCCGCGGGACGGCGTACGTCGCCGATGTCACCGGACACCCCGACGAGGGCCTCGCTCGTGACCCGGTCGAGGCGACGGAGGTTGACCTGCTTGGCGGCCAGGGCCGAGCCGACCTGGTGGGCGACCCAGGACGCCTGGGCGGCGAGCTCGAGCAGCGCGCGTACGCACAGGCCCGCGGAGAACACGCGGTCGGCATCGATGCCGCGCACGGCGCCTGCGGCGACGTCGACGCCGCGCTCGAGGTTGAGCACCGTGTAGACGACCAGGCGTGCCGACAGCGAGTCGCCACGCGCTGTCAGGGGGATCGCGGCGGGCAGCCGGGTCGCGCGCCACTCGTCGGCGAGCGCCGCGCAGCGCACGACCGAGTCCTCGGCGTCGTCGATGGCCGAGGAGAGGTCGGGCCAGCGCTCGCGAGCGTGGGGGAGCAGCGAGCGCCGCGGCTCCGCGGGCCTGGCCATGCCGTCGGTTCTACCAGGTCCGAGCTCCCGTGCGGCGGGGGCGCGGCTCAGGCGGGGACCTCGACGGCGGTCGCGGGTGCGGTCGGGTGCAGGAAGAGCAGGTACGTCGTCACCGGCAGTCCCGTGGCCCCGCTCAGGGCGCGTCGATAGGCGTGCAGCTGCGGGGCGTAGTACGTCACTCGCGAGGCGATGCCCCCCGCCGGGACGGCGTCGGTCTTGTAGTCCACGACGACCAGCCGGCCGTCCTCGCGGTACACCAGGTCGATGAAGCCCTCCAGCAGCGTCCCGTCGTCGCCGGGGACCCCGACGTACGTCTCGCGCCAGTGCTCGCCCTCGGCGGCGGCGCGTACCAGGTCCGACGCCAGGGCCGACTCGACCAGCGAGCGCACGAGGTCCTGCTGGCCCAGCACGCCCTCGGCGAGGCACTGGGCGGCGACGGCCTCCTCGAGGCCGGCGCGGCTGGCGAGGTCGACGACCTGGAGAACGCCGTGCACGGCTCGGCCCACGGCCGAGCCGTAGCGCCCCTTCGACCACGGCGGCAGCTGCAGGTCGCGCGCGCCCTTGGCTCGCCCGGCGGCCACGTCCGTCGACGCCGCCTCGTCGGGGGCGCCTGCTGAGCCGGCCGCAGACGCGGCGCGCCCGGCCGCGACCTGCTCGGCGAGCACCACCTCGGGCTCGGTGCCCTCCAGGCCGCTGGCACTCACCACGGGCACGAAGCGGGTGCGCTCGCGGACCGCGGTCAGCTCGGCGAGCCAGGCGGCCCACTCCGGCGGCGGCTGCGGTGTCGGCTCGACCGTCGCACCCGGCGCGGTGGCCGCCGGTCGCAGGTGATGGGCGCCCGCCCCGTCCGCGCCGGCTTCGGCGAGCAGGGCGGCGGCCGTCCCGGCGGCGGATCCGGCCTTGCGGTGCAACGAGACGACGAGGTGGTCACGCGCACGGGTCGCGGCGACGTACAGCAGCCGGTAGAGCTCGAACTGGCTCATCGCCTCGTCGACCGGCGCCGCCTCGGCGAAGGTCTCGGTCTCCACGCCCTTGCCCAGCGACACGTCGTAGCCGTCGTCGTTCCACAGGATGCGCACGCCGTGGGCCCGGCGCGGCTGCGAGGTGAGCCCGGACAGCACGACGACCGGGAACTCCAGGCCCTTCGCGGCGTGCACGGTCATGATGCGCACGGCGTCGGCGTCCGTCTCTGGCAGCACCGCCTCGGCGACCCGCGCGGTGTCCTGCCCCTGGCGCAGGGCCCAGGCGAGGTACGCCCGCAGGCCCCCGTGCGCGTACTCCGACCACGCCCGCGCCTGGTCGACCACGAACCGCAGCCGCCGCCACGAGTCGCGGTAGCGCCGCCGCCCGGCCGCCACCTCGAGCATCCGGCGGTCGAGCACGATCCGGCCCAGCAGCTCACTCGGCGTCAGCCAGCGGGCGTCGCGCTCGAGCCGGCGCAGGTAGCCCAGCGCCGACCCGACCGGACCGTCGGCGAGCGGGTGCCCCTCCTCCAACCGGGAGTGGATGACGAAGCCACCGCCGGCCTGCTTCCAGCGCCACAGGTCGTCGTCGCCGCAGCCGAACACCGACGAGCGCAGCGCCTGGACGAGCGCGAGGGAGTCGGAGGTGTCCGCCACGGCGCGCGCGCACGCGAGAAGGCTGCGCACCTCCTCGGCGGCGTACACCAGCGAGCTCGCCTCGGTCCGATAGGGCACTCCCGCCTCGGTGAGCGCGTCCTCGAGGGTGTCGAGGGAGGTACGTGCGGGGATGAGCACGACGACGTCTCCGAGCCGTGCCGGGCGCCACTGCCCGGTCCGGCTGTCCTGCACGGGCCAGCCCTCGGTGACGACCTGGCGGACCGCCGCTGCGGCGTCGGCGGCCTCCCGTCGGCGCAGCTGCGCGGCCGCCGCCCGCGGCAGGTCCTCGTGCGGCGTCGCTCCCAGCACGCTGACGCTGGGGCGGCCGTCGATCCCGGGCCGGAAGGGGGTCAGCCGCTCGTACGCCGGCTGCGCGGCGGCCTCGGGCCGGATCAGCTGCTCGAACACGACGTTGACCCAGTCGAGGACCGGCGCGACGGTGCGGAAGTTCGTGGTGAGGCTCACCGTGTCGCCGATGTGCTGCTCGGCGTCGAGGTACGTCGCGATCGACGCGCGCCGGAACCGGTAGATCGACTGCTTCGGGTCGCCGACGACGAACAGCCGTCCCGGGGGGACCTCCACGTCCTGCCAGCGGACCTGCGTCGCGGGCGCGCCGGCGGCGATGCGCACCGCGAGCTCGATCTGGATCGGGTCGGTGTCCTGGAACTCGTCGAGCAGGATCCGTTGGTAGCGCTCGTGAATCGCCTGGCGCACGTCAGCGTGACGGCGCAGGAGGTCGCGGGCGAGGACGAGCAGGTCGTGGAAGACGAGCGACCCCTCGGCGCGCCGGCGCCGCGCCGCGTCGAGGACCTGACCGGCCACCCAGGTCGTGACCTGTCGCACGCACTGGTCCTGCACCTCGCCGAGGACGCCCGCGGCGTCCGTCACGAGCTCGAGCGCGGCGCTGCGGACGGACTCGATGTCACCGCCCCAGTTCCCCTTGCGCCCTTGCGCGAACGTCAGCTCCGCGATGCCCGTCAACAGCTTCAGGCGGGTGTCGACGTCGTCGGCCTGCTCGATGTCGGCGACCAGCTCGGCCAGCTCGTCGAGCTTGGCCAGCAGGAGGTCGCCGTCGTAGGAGCAACGACCACGCAGGCCGAGCACGGTGTGCGCCCGCGTGAGGAAGCCGGTGAGGTCCGGCGGGGCGTACGGCGGCGCGGGCCGCGCGAGCACCCGGTCCTCGATGAGGTCCCAGTCGTTGGTGAGCAGCTGCGCGAGGGTGCGGGCATGGTCGACCTTCATGCCGACCGCGAGTCCGGTCAGCAGCGGCTCGGCGATGGTGTCGTCGTCGAGCAGGGCGACGCGAAGCGCGTCCCAGCTCTCGTCGAAGGCCACCGACGAGCCGACCTCGTCGAGCACCTCGATGCGCGGCGGGAGGCCGGCCTCGATCGGGTGCTCCATGAGGATGCGCTGCGCGAAGGCGTGCAGCGTGCCGATCGCGGCGCCGTCGAGGTCGTTGAGCGCGTCCTCGGCCCGCTCCTGCAGCTCGCCGGCCTCATCCCGGTAGGCGGCCTCGAAGCGCTCCCGCAGCCGGTCCCGCAGCTCGGCACCGGCCCGCTCGGTGAAGGTCACGGCGGCGATGTGACGCATCGCGACGCCATCGGCCAGGACGAGCGTCACGACCCGGTCGACGAGGGCGGCGGTCTTGCCGGAACCCGCGCCCGCATTGACGAACAACGTCGAGGCGGTGTCGGTGTGGATCCGCTCCCTTGCGGCGGCGTCCGCCAGCGCCTCGCTCACGGCTGCGCCTCGGCGAGGGCGTCCCCGGCCTGCTCGTGGGCGGGTTCCACGAGCCCGACGTAGGTCGCCAGTGCCGGGTCGTCGCGCTTGGCCTCCCACTCCCGACGGCGCTCGGTGTAGCCCACCCCGTCGGGGTTGCAGTAGGGGCAGCGCACGTACCCGTAGTCGGCGTCTTCGGGCGCGCGCGCCGGGAACACCCCCGCGGCGATCGAGCGGGCGAGGACAGCCAGGACGGAGCCGTACGCCTGCTCGAGGTCCGGCGTGAGGTCGACGCTGATCCGGCCGCGGTCGCGGCGGACGAACCAGTAAGCGGCGCGCACCGGCGACGTCGGCGACCCGTAGCGGTCACGGGCGGCGAGCGCGTAGACCGGCAGCTGCAGCTTCGTCCCGCCGACGAGTGGGTCGGCGCTGCCGATGTCGGCGAAGGCGCTCCGGCTGCCGGTCTTGATGTCGGTGACGTAGACCATCCCGTCGGCGCCGAGGTCCACCTTGTCGGCACTGCCCCGCATGAGGATCCGCCCCTCGGCGGTCGCGACCGAGACCGGCGCCTGGCCGTCGCGGCCGAAGGGCATCTCGCTGGCCACGACCCTCGCGCCGGTGTCGGCGCGCCACGCGTCGTCGTCGTCGAGCATGTGCTCGAGGTCGGCCAGGATCGACTGGCGGGCCCGCTGCCACAGCCGCTCATGGCCGGTACGCCCGGCCCGCTCGTACGCCGCCGCCTTCTCGCGGGCGAGCTCGCGCATCCGGGCGCGCTGCTCGGCGCTCCACGGCTCGCCCGGACCGGGCAGCGCCTCCTCGAAGGACTTCACCAGCTCGTCGAAGACCTCGTGCACGAACGTGCCGGTGTCCGCCGGGCTGATCTCGTAGATGTCCTCCGGCGCCTCGACCGGCTTCACGCCGAGCAGGCGCTCGAGGAAGTACGCGTGCGGGCACTTCGCATACGTCTCCAG
>DATJPE010000073.1 GCA_035506535.1 Actinomycetes bacterium
CGAGGCATAGGCGATCGGGATGCCGGCCCACAGCGGGTTGGTCGAGACCACTCCGCCGTGCAGGAGCACGAGGGGGTCGCCCCCACCCTGTTCGATGTAGTGGATGCCGATGCCGTTCGCCTGGACGGTACGGGCCTCGGCCGTCGTCTGTGTGGTCATGCCGGGGACGTTAGGTGTGGTGGCACGGCCGGTCATCGGGCATTCACCCGAAGTTCCTGTCGGGGCGCTATGTGACGTCAGTCGCCACGGTGTCGGCCATGAGCCCGTGCCGCATGGCGAAGACGCTGGCCTGGGCACGGTTGGTCGTAGCCGTCTTGGCGTAGATGTGCTCGACATGGCTGCTGGCGGTCTTGGGGGTGACGCCCAGCGTCGCGGCGATCTGCTTGTTGGAGAGCCCCCGGGTGACCAGCCGCAGCACCTCCACCTCGCGCTTCGTGAGCCCGGCCGGCCACTCGCGCTGCCGTCGCACCCGGTGCCCCGCCGCACGCAGCACTCCGTCGACGGCGTCTCCATCGAGTCGACCCGCCTTCACCTCACCGCGAAGCTCTGCGGCCGCCGCATCGGGCGTCATCGCCATCCGATGCGGCCGCGGCTGGGTCATCGCCTGATAGGCGTCGGCGACCGCGAGCAGCCGCCCACCGGTGCTGATCTGGTCGCCCGCGAGCCCGCGCGGGTAGCCCGACCCGTCGAGGCGCTCGTGATGCTGAACCGCGAGGCTGCCGAGCTCCGACAGACCGGACGAGAAGGCGAGCATCCGCTCGGTCAGGTGCGGGTGCAGCCGGACACGCTCGACCTCGGCATGGGACAGCGGTCCGGGCTTGTCCCAGATCTGGTTGGGCACGCCGAGCCGGCCGAGGTCCTGCACCAGGCCGGCGCGACGCACCAGCGTCACGTCCGCTTCCGGGAGCCCGAGCCCGACCGCGGCCTGTTCGCTCAGCTCCGCAACCGAGGGGGCGTGGCCCATCGTCCACGGCGACTTGAGCTCGGCGAACTCCCCCACCGCGGCCAGCGCCGAGTCGAGGGCGTCCCCGGCGATCCAGCTCTCGAGGGCCGGTTCCGACGCGATGACCGCGTCCCAGCTCGGGGTGACGTCCACCTCACTCAGCAGGATCGGCGCCAGGTCGCAGAAAGTGTCGACGAGCTCCGGGTCGAACTGGCCGCCCCGTCGGTCTCGGGCCACCGCGACGGCAGCCTCGACCCCGCCGGCCCGCCCGAAGACCTCGACGACGTCGGCGAGGTTGATCAGGCGTGAGGCCGTCGCGATCTCCTCGCCCCGGAGCTGGAAGGCTCCCTTGCCGTCCCAACGCTCGTAGGTCTCGCGCAGTGACTCCCTCACGTCGTCGCCGAGGCCCAGCCGCGAGGCCAGCAGATCGGCCGCGCGGTAGTGGTTCTCGGCCATGGCGAGCAGGTCCCGTCGACCGTCTGCGACGAAGGCCACTCCGGTTCGCGTCCGTGCGGCGAGTGACTGGCCCTGGCCACCGACGTGTCGCGCCAGGAACGCGAGAGTGGGGCCGGCCCGGCCCATGTCGAAGGCGTAGTGCGCGTCGCCTCTCGAGCAGATGTCGTCGCCGAACCACTTGGCCTGCTCGTAGGCATCGGTATGGCAGCCCACCCAGGCCAGCAGGCCTGAGTAGTAGACAACGGTGCGCTGCTGGTCGCTGATCCCCACGTGCTCGCCGAGCCGCAGGGCGATCAGGCACGCCCGGATCATGTGCTCCATGGGCTGGCCGAGTCCCAGGTCCGTTCCGAGCGACAGCAGCGCGACGAGCTCGGCCCGCCGGACGCCCACGTCCGGCCCGCCGACCTCCTCGCCCGTCACCCGAGCAGTGTCCCGCAGCGGTCCGCCCTCTTCGAGGTGCACGGACGCGGTCCGTGCCCCCGGCAGGATTCGAACCTGCGCACCCGGCTCCGGAGGCCGATGCTCTATCCCCTGAGCTACGGGGGCCGTAGCTCAGCGACGGTACCAGCCCGCAGGCGAAGATCCGAACGCGTTCACCCGCGCCCGGCTCGCCCAAAGCACCCTCAGGCGAGCGCCTGCCAGGTGAGGCTGCGGCGGATCGGCTCGCTGACCTCGTCCGGGTAGCGGTCGAGGATCGCGGCCAGCTCGAGCAGATCGGCGTGCGTGGTGAACGACTCCAGCCCGGCGAGCTCTCGCCGGCGCTCGGCCGCCTCCCCTGATGCGTCCTCGCGCCGGCCCACCGCTCGGCGCAGCAGGCCGTCGACCGGACCACGGAGGGTTCGAGTGATCGTCATGGGAGCCTCCTTCCAGCTCGCCTCCAGGGTCCCGCCGAACAACCCATGCGTCCAATGACTGAGTCCGTCATAATCCATGCTCTATCATCATGAATGTGGAGACGTCGGTGCTGCGCTGGTTCTCCTCCGTCGCCGACGGGACGACGCTGACCGAGGTCAGCGACCTCGAGGCGATCACCCAGTCCGGGCTGTCCCGCGCCCTGTCCCGCCTCGACCGTGAGGTCGGCGCGCCCCTGCTGGCCCGCCACGGCCGCACGTTGCGGATGACCCGGGCCGGCGCGGCGTTCAAGGGCTACGTCGACCGGGCGCTGACCGAGCTCGACGACGGTCTGGCCGCGGTGGCGGCGCTGGCGTCCCCGGACACCGGGACGGTCTCCCTCGCCTACCAGCTCTCGCTGGGCACGTGGTTGATCCCGCGACTGCTTGCCGGCTTCCGCGCGGCGCACCCCGGCGTCTCCTTCGAGCTGCACCAGATCCGGGACGAGGTGGGCGCGCCACGACTGCTCGACGAGTCGGTGGACGTGGAGCTGACGACGGTACCGGCGACCGGACCGGACCTGCGGTGGCGTCCGCTCCTCGTGGAGCCGCTGCAGCTCGTGGTGCCGGACGGCCATCCCCTCAGCGGGCGCCGGCGCGTCGGCGTGGCTGCTCTGCGCGACGATTGGTTCGTCATGCTGCGGCGGACCTACGCCCTGCGCGAGACCTGCGACCAGCTGTGCCGAGCAGCTGGCTTCGAGCCCAAGGTCGCCTTCGAGGGCGACGACCTGCCCACCGTCGAGGGCTTCGTGGCCGCCGGCCTGGGCGTCGCCATCGTCCCCGCCCGCGGCCCCGTCGTGCACGCCGCCCCCGGTGTGCGCGCTGTCGAGCTCGACGACCCTGGCGCGTCCCGCGCGGTGGGGATCGCCTGGTCGACGCGGGCTCGCCGCCTTCCGGTGGCACAGGCCTTCCTCGACTACGTCCTCGGGGCGGCCAAGCGCATCGGCGCGCTGGGTACCCTCCCCTCGTGACCCCAGCCGACCTGGCCGCCGCCGTTCGCTCCGCGGTCCTCGCCGCCGTCGCCGCCGGCGAGCTCACCCTGCCCGACGATGCGGTTCCGGCCGAGGTGCATGTCGAGCGCCCGAAGGTCAAGGAGCACGGGGACTACGCCACCAACGTGGCGCTCGTCCTCGCCAAGGCCGCCGGCGCGCCGCCTCGGACGGTGGCCGAGGTGCTCGCCCGCCGCCTGGCCGCGACGCCGGGGGTGAAGTCGGTCGACGTCGCAGGCCCGGGCTTCCTCAACGTCGTCCTCGAACCGGCCGCGCAGGGCGAGCTGGCCCGCGCCATCGTCCTCGCCGGCACGGCGTACGGCACGAGCGACGCCCTCGCCGGCCAGCGGATCAACCTCGAGTTCGTGTCCGCCAACCCGACCGGCCCGATCCACATGGGCGGGGTGCGCTGGGCCGCCGTAGGGGACTCCCTCGCGCGGGTGCTCGCGGCGCAGGGCGCCCTGGTCGAGCGCGAGTACTACTTCAACGACCACGGGGCGCAGATCGACCGCTTCGCCCGTTCCCTCCTCGCCCGTGCCAAGGGCGAGCCGGTGCCCGAGGACGGCTATGGCGGGTCCTACATCGACGAGATCGCGGCACAGGTCCTGCTGCTCAGGCCGGACGCGCTGTCGGCGGCGGACCCGCAGGAGGTCTTCCGCGAGGTCGGTGTGGAGCTCATGTTCGCCGAGATCAAGTCCTCGCTGCACGACTTCGGCGTGGACTTCGACGTCTACTTCCACGAGAACGACCTGCACGCGTCGGGTGCCGTCGAGCGCGCCATCGCGAGGCTTCGCGAGCTCGGCCGCATCTACGAGAAGGAGGGCGCGGTCTGGCTGCGCACCACCGACCTCGGCGACGACCGCGACCGGGTGGTGATCCGCAGCAACGGCGAGCCGGCGTACATCTCCGGGGACCTGGCCTACTACCTGGACAAGCGTGAGCGTGGCTTCGAGCGCGTGATCATCATGCTGGGGGCCGACCACCACGGCTACGTCGGCCGGATGATGGCCATGTGCGCCGCCTTCGGCGACACCCCGGGGGTCAACCTCGAGATCCTCATCGGGCAGATGGTCAACCTGCTCAAGGACGGCCAGCCGCTGCGGATGAGCAAGCGGGCGGGGACCGTCGTCACGATGGAGGACCTGGTCGATGCGGTCGGCGTGGACGCCGGGCGCTACGCCCTCGCCCGCGCCTCGAGCGACTCCCCGCTCGACATCGACCTCGACCTGCTCGCCCGGCACACCAACGACAACCCGGTCTACTACGTGCAGTACGTCGCCGCGCGGACCGCGGCCGTCCACCGCAACGCCGCCGCCCTGGGCGTCGAGCGCGGGGACCGCGAGGCGTTCCGACCGGACCTGCTCGACCACGAGCGCGAGAGCGACCTGCTCGGCGTGCTCGCCGAGTACCCGCGCGTGGTGGCCTCGGCTGCCGAGCTGCGGGAGCCCCACCGGGTGGCCCGGTACCTGGAGGAGTTGGCGGGTACCTACCACCGCTTCTACGACGCCTGCCGCATCCTGCCCCGCGGCGACGAGCCGGTCAGCGACCTGATGCGGGCGCGGCTGTGGCTGAACGACGCGACCCGCCAGGTGGTGGTCAACGGCCTCACGCTGCTCGGAGTGAGCGCGCCCGAGCGCATGTGAGGCCGGCTCGACACGGCGCCAAATCGAGGTGGCGCTTTCGGCGACCTCGCCTACCCTGGTCCTACACAGGAAGGGAGGTGGTCCGACGCATGCATAGTCCTCGGACATGTGAGGTGGCTGTCCGCTAGCCGCCGTACTTCGGACACTGCTTGTCAATGCCGCCTCGGCGGCGGCGACTCCCAGGCAGTCACCCGGCCCCCGGACCGTCGGCCCGTCCAGCCGACTCGCCCTCCCGCAACGGCGGGGCGGCGGACCAGGTCCGGGGGCCGTCCGTTGCCTCGGCGTCATTACCCTCGACGCATGCCCGCCCATCCCGCCGGCCCGAGGCACGCCGAGGTGCTGCACGAGGCAGGCGCCCCACCGGTGCCGTCCGACCTCGCGGCGCTGGCGCCCGGCGTCTGGTCCGCCGGCCTGTCCCGCGACGCCGACGGCTCGCTCGCGCTGAGAGGGACGCCGCTCGCGGCGCTCGGGCGGGCGTACGGGACGCCGGCCCTTCTCCTCGACGAGGCCGACGTCCGCGCCCGTATGAGCGCCTGGCGGGAGGCCTTCGCCGGCGCCGACGTCTACTACGCGGGCAAGGCGTTCCTCTGCCTGGCCATGGCGCGGTGGGTGGCCGAGGAGGGTCTCGGACTGGACGTGTGCACCGGCGGCGAGCTGGAGCTCGCCGTTCGCGCCGGCTTCGACCCCGCCCGGATCACGATGCACGGGAACAACAAGTCCGACGCCGAGCTCGCTCGCGCGCTCGAGCTCGAGGTCGGCCGCATCGTCGTGGACTCCTCCGACGAGATCGAGCGGCTCGCGATGCTGACCGCCGGGTCCGGCCGGCGGCAGCGGGTCCTCGTCCGCGCCACCGTCGGAGTCGAGGCCCACACCCACGAGTTCGTCGCGACTGCCCACGAGGACCAGAAGTTCGGCTTCTCCGTCTCCTCCGGCTCGGCCGAGCAGGCCGTGGCGGCGGTGCTCGCCGTCCCCGGCCTGGAGCTCGTGGGCATCCACTCCCACATCGGGTCGCAGATCTTCGACACCTCGGCCTTCGAGGTCAGCGCCCACCGTGTCCTCGACCTGCTGGCCCGCATCCGTGACGTGCACGGCCTGGCGCTTCCCGAGGTCGACCTCGGCGGCGGCCTGGGGATCGCCTACGTGGCGGGCGACGACCCCATGACGCCCGCACAGATCGCGACCCGGCTGCGGTCGATCGTCGAGCGCGAGGCCGCGGGGCACTCCCTCCCGCTGCCGCGGCTGACCGTCGAACCGGGACGCGCCGTCATCGGCCCCGCGGTGCTCACCCTCTACGAGGTGGGGACGGTGAAGCCCCTCGACCTCGACGGAGGGCTGCGACGCACGTACGTCTCCGTCGACGGCGGGATGAGCGACAACGTGCGCACGGCGCTCTACGACGCGGACTACACGTGCACGCTCGCCAACCGGGCCTCCGACGCCGCGCCCACGCTCACGCGGGTGGTCGGCAAGCACTGCGAGAGCGGCGACATCGTGGTCCGCGACGCCTGGCTCCCTGCGGACGTACGCCCCGGCGACCTGCTCGCCGTCGCCGCCACGGGCGCGTACTGCCGCAGCATGGCCAGCAACTACAACTTCCTGCCGCGCCCGCCGGTGGTGAGCGTGGCCGCCGACGGGTCTCATCGGCTGCTCGTCCGACGCGAGACGACCGACGACCTGCTCGCCACCGACCTCGGCTGAGCCGGTCGAGGTCGTGGGAGGATCTCGCTGACAGGGTCGAGCGTCGGGCTGGGCTGGCACGGGAGGAGGCGACGGATGGGCGACCGGCCGCTGCGTGTGGCACTGCTGGGGGCAGGGGCCGTCGGCAGCCAGGTGGCCCGGCTGCTCACCAGCCAGTCCGGGGACCTCGCGGCGCGGGTCGGGGCGCCCTTCGAGCTGGTCGGGATCGGCGTACGCCGTCCCGGGGAGCGTCCGGGACTGGACCCCGCGCTGCTGACGACCGACCTCGACGCCCTCGTGGCCCGCCGCGACGTCGACATCGTCATCGAGGTGATGGGCGGTATCGAGCCGGCCCGCACCCTGATCCTCGCGGCGATGGGTCGCGGCGCCAGCGTGGTCACCGCGAACAAGGCGCTGCTCGCCACCCACGGCGCTGAGCTGCACGCCACGGCTGACGCGCACGGCGTCGACCTCTACTACGAGGCGAGCGTCGCCGGCGCGATCCCGTTGCTACGCCCGCTGCGCGAGTCCCTGGCCGGCGACAACGTGTGGCGCGTCCTCGGGATCGTCAACGGCACCACGAACTACATCCTCACCAAGATGGACGAGAGCGGAGCGAGCTTCGAGGAGGCCCTCGCCGAGGCGCAGTCGCTGGGGTACGCCGAGGCGGACCCGACCGCCGACGTGGACGGCCACGACGCCGCGGCCAAGGCGGCGATCCTCGCCGGCCTCGCCTTCCACACCCGGGTGACCCTCGACGACGTCCACTGCGAGGGCATCCGCCACGTCAAGGCCGCCGACGTCGCGGCGGCGCGCGCGATGGACCACGTGGTGAAGCTGCTGGCGATCTGCGAGCGCACCCCCGACCTGCGCGGGATCAGCGTGCGCGTGCACCCCTCGATGGTGTCCCGCGCGCATCCTCTCGCCGGGGTGCGCGAGGCCTACAACGCCGTCTTCGTCGAGTCCGAGTCGGCCGGCCAGCTGATGTTCTATGGGCGCGGTGCCGGTGGGGCGCCGACCGCGAGCGCCGTGCTCGGTGACCTCGTGGCGGTCGGGCGCAACCGGTTGTCCGGGGGCCGCGGCCCTCGCGAGAGCGCGTACGCCGATCTCGAGCCGCGCCCGCTCGGGGCCGCCGAGACCCGCTACTACATCTCCCTCGACGTCGCGGACAAGGCGGGCGTGCTCGCCGTGGTCGCCCAGGCCTTCGCCCGCCACGACGTGTCGATCGAGACGCTTCGCCAGGACGGCCGGGGCGACGACGCCGCCCTCGTGATCGTGACGCATCGGGCCACCGAGGCTCACCTGTCCAGGGTGGTCGAGGAGCTGCGCGGACTGGACGTGGTGCGCGAGGTGGCGAGTGTGCTGCGCGTGGAGGGGGACGACCGATGACCGACGTCACGCTGGCCGCGCCCGCCGCGCGGCGCACCCACCAGTGGCGAGGGGTGATCGAGGAGTACCGCGACCGGCTGCCGGTCGGCCCGCAGACGCCCGTGGTCACCCTGCGCGAGGGCGGCACGCCCCTCGTGCCCGCGATCACCCTCTCGGAGCTGACCGGGTGCGACGTTCAGCTGAAGGTGGAGGGAGCCAACCCGACCGGCTCTTTCAAGGACCGCGGCATGACGGTGGCCATCTCCAAGGCCAAGGAGGCGGGCGCGCAGGCCGTCATCTGCGCCTCGACCGGCAACACGAGCGCCTCCGCCGCCGCCTACGCGGTTCGGGCGGGCATGGTGTGCGCCGTCCTCGTGCCGGAGGGCAAGATCGCCTTGGGCAAGATGTCACAGGCGCTGGCGCACGGCGCCCGGCTGCTGCAGGTCGAAGGCAACTTCGACGACTGCCTGAACCTGGCTCGCGAGCTGTCTGAGCACTACCCGGTGGCCCTGGTCAACAGCGTCAACCCGGCGCGGATCGAGGGCCAGAAGACGGCGGCGTTCGAGATCGTGGACGCCCTCGGCGACGCGCCGGACGTGCACCTGCTCCCCGTCGGGAACGCGGGCAACATCACGGCCTACTGGCGCGGTTATGTGGAGTACGCCGCCGACGGACAGGCGTCGCGCCGCCCGCGGATGTGGGGCTTCCAGGCGGCCGGTGCCGCGCCCATCGTCGCCGGTGCCCCCGTCGCCCGGCCCTCGACCATCGCCACGGCGATCCGGATCGGCAACCCCGCGTCCTGGGCCTCGGCGGTGGCCGCCCGCGATGAGTCCGCCGGCCTCATCGCGGCCGTCACCGACCGCGACATCCTGCGGGCGTACCGGCTGCTCGCCTCGCGGGAGGGCGTCTTCGTCGAGCCGGCGTCGGCGGCGTCCGTCGCGGGCCTGCTGCAGCAGCACGCCCGCGGCGCCCTCGACCCAGGCCAGACCGTGGTGTGCACGGTCACCGGGCACGGGCTGAAGGACCCGGACTGGGCCATCGCTGGCGCGCCGGCACCGGTCACCGTCCCGGTGGAGGCCAAGGCCGCCGCCGAGCTCCTCGGGCTCGTGGACTGAGCCGGCGCGTGTCCGCCCCGATGTTCCGGGCCCAGCCCGTGCGCGTCCGCGTGCCCGCGACGGCTGCCAACCTCGGTCCCGGCTTCGACGCGTTCGGCCTCGCGCTGGCGCTCTACGACGACGTCGTCGTGCAGGTCTCGGACCAGCCCGGCCTGCGGGTGGAGATCGCGGGGGAGGGCGCCGGCGAGCTGCGCGTCGACGAGCGACACCTGGTGGTCAAGGCCATGCGGCGCGCGTTTCGCCACATGGGGGGCCAGCCGCGCGGGCTGGGGGTCGTGTGTGCCAACCGGATCCCTCACGGGCGCGGGCTCGGCTCGTCCGCCGCGGCGATCGTGTCCGGGCTCGTGGCGGCGCGCTGGCTCACCGTCGGAGGCGAGGAGCGGCTGCCCGACGATGCCTTGCTCGACATCGCCGCGGCGATGGAGGGGCACGCCGACAACGTGGCCGCGGCCCTGCTCGGCGGCTTCACCCTGGCATGGACCGAGGACGGCAGGTCGCGTGCCGTGCGCCTCTCGGTCGACTCGGCCGTCCGCCCCGTCGTGCTCGTCCCCACGAAGCGCCTCGCGACGAGCAAGGCGCGCCGCTTGCTGCCGGAGGTCGTGACCCACGGTGACGCCGCCTTCAACGTCGCGCGGGCGGCGCTGCTCGTGCACGCGCTCGGACGCCGCCCGGACCTGCTGCTCGACGCCACGCAGGACCGGCTCCATCAGCCGCAGCGCGCTGCCGCGATGCCGCGAACGGCCGGGTTGGTGGCGAAGCTGCGCGCCAAGGGCGTGCCCGCCGTGGTGTCCGGGGCCGGCCCGAGCGTGCTCGCGCTCGCCGAGGACTCCTCGGTCGGCGCAGTGGAGGCCCTCGCTCCCGCCGGGTGGTCGGCGTTCCCGCTCGAGGTGTCGACCGGGGTCAGCGCCGAGGGCTTCAGGGGCTAGCAGCGGAGGGGCTTCAGTCCGCGTCGCGAGGCGTCGATCACCTAGGGGCACGACACGGACCGACACTCTCGGCCGCACGCGCCTCGCGTGGAACAAGGCCGCTCGGTCGAGGTGTTATCCTTCCCGTGCACCCGACGCCGTAGAGCCGGTGTTCTTCGTCACCACCCCCGGACAGCGCCGCGAGCCCTTCCCCTCCGGCATCGTCCCCCGGTGGAGCGCGCTTCCCTGACGAGGCCGAGCCCCGTTCGTGCGCGTCGGCGTCTGCATCCTTTCCGCTCCATTGAAGGAACGTGAGTGAGCGACACCATCACCACCGATGCCCCGACCGAGCGTCCCAAGCGCCGTACGGGCGGCCTCAACGGCATGGTCCTGTCCGAGTTGCAGCAGATCGCGGGCGAGCTCGGCATCCCCGGAGCCTCCAAGCTGCGCAAGGCGCAGCTCGTCGAGGCCATCACTGCTGCCCGAGGCGGCAGCCCCAGCAGCAACGAACCGGCTGCGCCCCCCGCGCCGGCCCGCAACGGGCACGCACCCCGTGAGCGCGACGAGAGCCAGCCTGGCGTGGAGCCGACCGAGCAGCCCTCGGCCACCCCTGACCACTCCCCTGAGCAGGCCGCCGAGACCGGCCGGGCGCCCCGGGAGCGCGCCGAGTCGCGCAGCGACGGACAGCGCGACCGTACTGGCGAGCAGCGCGAGCGACAGGGCCAGACCGGCGCCCAGCGCGACGAGGAGTACTACGACGGCAACCGCGGCCGGCGACGTCGTGGACGCAACCGCGACCGTGGCCGCGGACGTGACCGCGAGCGCTTCGGCGGGACCGACGGGTCCGGCGAGCCCGTGATCAACGACGACGACGTGCTCATCCCCGTCGCCGGCATCCTCGACGTCCTGGACAGCTACGCGTTCGTGCGCACCAGCGGCTACCTGCCCGGACCGAACGACGTGTACGTCTCCTTGGCCCAGGTGCGCCGCTACGGGCTGCGCAAAGGCGATGCCGTCACCGGCGCGGTCCGCCAGCAGCGCGAGGGCGAGCGACGGGACAAGTTCAACGCCCTCGTCCGCCTCGACAGCGTCAACGGCGCCGAGCCCGAGAGCGCACGCGAACGGGTCGAGTTCGCCAAGCTGACCCCGCTGTACCCGCAGCAGCGCCTGCGCCTCGAGACCGAGCCCTCCAACCTGACGACCCGGGTCATCGACCTGGTCGCGCCGATCGGCAAGGGTCAGCGCGGGCTCATCGTCAGCCCGCCGAAGGCCGGCAAGACCATGGTCCTGCAGGCGATCGCCAACGCGATCACGCGCAACAACCCTGAGTGCCACCTCATGGTCGTCCTCGTCGACGAGCGGCCGGAAGAGGTCACCGACATGCAGCGCACGGTGAAGGGCGAGGTCATCGCCTCGACCTTCGACCGTCCCGCGGAGGACCACACGACCGTGGCCGAGCTGGCCATCGAGCGCGCGAAGCGCCTCGTCGAGCTCGGTCACGACGTCGTCGTCCTGCTGGACTCGATGACCCGGCTCGGGAGGGCGTACAACCTCGCCGCCCCCGCCAGCGGCCGCATCCTCTCCGGCGGCGTCGACTCATCGGCGCTCTACCCGCCCAAGCGGTTCTTCGGCGCGGCTCGCAACATCGAGCACGGTGGGTCCCTGACCGTGCTCGCCACCGCGTTGGTGGAGACCGGCTCGAAGATGGACGAGGTCATCTTCGAGGAGTTCAAGGGCACCGGGAACATGGAGCTCAAGCTCGACCGACGGCTGTCGGACAAGCGGATCTTCCCCTCGGTCGACGTCGATGCCTCGGGCACCCGCAAGGAGGAGATCCTCCTCTCGCCCGAGGAGCTGAAGATCGTCTGGAACCTCCGGCGGGTGCTCCATGCCCTCGACCAGCAGCAGGCCATCGAGCTGCTGCTGTCCAAGCTGCGGGAGACCAAGAGCAACTACGATTTCCTGCTCCAGGTCCAGAAGACGACGCCTCAGGCGAACGGCCACACCGCCGACTGAGCGGGCCCGGGCTGGACTGAGCCATCGGTCAGCAGATGTGAGGCTCTTGACACGAACAGTTGTTAAAGTCCAGCGCCGAACGGGTCGAACCTCCTCAGGAACCGCCTCATCCGCAGTCTTCCTGAGAAGGGCTCGATCATGTCCCGTTCCGACCAGCGTCGCCGCCGCGCGCTGCGTGCTGCCGCCCCCGTCGCCGGCCTCCTGGCCGTCGGCCTGCTGGTCTGGCAGGGCAGCACCGCGGCCTTCTCGGCCACGACGACCAACACCGGCAACGCCTGGGCCACCGGCAACCTCGGTCTGACCAACAACGGTGGTACCGGCAGCTTCAGCGGCTCCACGACCGGCATCTTCGCCGAGACCGGGCTCAAGCCCGGGTCGACCGGCGCCAAGTGCATCACCGTCTCCAGCAGCGGCACCCTCGCGGGCAACCTCCGCCTGTACCGCGGCACGTTCAGCGGGTTGAACGCGACGAACCTCGCCACAAACCTGAACATCACCGTCGACGCCCAGACCGGCACCGCCACGACCAACGTCCTGGCCAACTGCACGGGTTACACCGGCGGTACTGCCGGGGCGCTCTACAGCGGCACGCTGAACGCGTTCGGTACCACGTTCGGAACCGGGTCCACGGCGGTGGCGCTGACCGGAACGCCGACCGAGCGCGTCGTCTACCGGATCGGCTGGACCTTCCCCAGCTCCGTGACCGACAACACGCTGCAGGGCAGCAACGTCGCCACGGACTTCACGTGGGAGGTCGACAACACCTGATCCGTCGCCAGGATCCGCGTCGGCCCCAGTCCTCGACTGGGGCCGACGCGCGTTCGGCGCTAAAGGATCCGAGCCAATAGGCCGAACAGGTGATGGGAGGTGACCGATGTCTTCGCTTGCCGCGCCTGAACTGGTCACCTCGGACCAGCCGGAGCCGCGCTACAGCAGATGGCGACTGGTCCTAGGGGTCGTTGCGCGCACCTGGTTGTGGTTCATCGTGGGCTGCCTGCTGGTCACGCTCGTGCCGATTCTCATCGGCTGGCGCCCGTACGTCATCGACAGCGGCTCGATGTCCCCGCGCATCAAGGTGGGGGACGTCATCCTCGTCTCCCCGGAGAAGGACCCGCAGAAGCTGCTCGGCCACGTCGCGACGTTCGATGACCCCGGATTCCCCGGCAAGGTGAAGTCGCATCGCGTGATCGCGATCAACAAGGACGGCACGCTGAAGACGAAGGGCGATGCCAATGCCCAGCCGGACAGTGACCCAGTGCCGATCTCCACCGTGCACGGGATTGGACGGCTGCTCGTCCGCTGGGTCGGGCTTCCGATGATCTGGATGCAGCACGGTGCGTGGCTCAGGCTGCTGGCCTTCCTCGCGACCCTGGTGCTGGCAGGATGGGCGGTCGCCCGGGACTTCGAGCCGGACGAGCCTGAGGACGGCGACGGCGACGACGAGGACGACGACGAGGGCTCCGGCCCTGCGGCCGCCGGCGTCCCCGGTCCGCTCATCGACTGGGTCTCGCCCACCCAGGTGGCCGCCGCCCGCCCCTTCCGGTTGCCGAAGTGGCCCGCGCGACTGGCCGGCGGCTCGTTCAGAGCCGTCCTTCTCCGCACGTCCTTCCTCGCCGTGGCGAGCCTGCTGCTGGTCCTCCCCACGACCATGGCGGCCTTCGCCGCGACCAGCAAGAACACCGGGAACAGCTGGGCGGCGCCGAAGTACGACTACACGACCCAGGTCAACGCCCTGGGGCCGTACCTCTATTGGAAGCTGGACGAGACCGGGACCACGAACACGGTAGCGACGGACAGCTCCGGGAACAGCCGGACCGGCACGTACAACGCGTCGAACGCGAGCGGTACGACCTGGACCGCCAACGCCGGCGCCACCTACTACACGAGGGGCGTGACAGGCGCTCTCGTCGACTCGAGCACGAACAACGCGGTCACCATCGTCAGCAAGCAGTCATGCATCAACACGACCTCGACGACCCTGATCAACGGGCAGACCCCCGTGTCGGTCGTCGTGTGGTTCAAGGTGGCGAACGGCTACACGGGGGGCGGCAAGATCGCGGGGTTCGAGAAGCCGCAGGTCGGGGTGGCAGTGCCGTCCACAGGGACCTACGACCGCCACCTGTACATGGACGGCAACGGCCATGTCTGGTTCGGGGTCTACAACAACGGCTTCTACACCGTCCAGTCCGCCAATGCGCTCAACGACGGCAACTGGCACATGGCGGTCGGCACCGTCGGTCCCTCCGGTACCAAGCTCTACATCGACGGCGTGCTCCAGGGGACGTCGGCGAACACCGCGGGTGAGAGCTCGACCGGCGTGTGGCGGGTCGGCTGCGGCAACCTGGCGGGCTGGGGTGGCTCGTGGAACGGGCCGAACAACCCGGGCACGAGTACGAGCACCACGGCCAACATGCCGTTCCTGGGGTCGGTGGACGAGTTCTCGGTCTTCGCATCGGAACTGACCGCCGCCCAGATCTCCTTCCTCTACTTCACTCGCTGACTTCACGCGCTGACCCCGGGAATCCCGCCGAGCTCTGTCGCGTTTGGGCGGGTGGCCACGGCCTGGCAGACTGTTGGGCCGCAACCCAGGTCCGGTTCACGTGCGCACGGCACGACCCGGCGCCATCGGAGGAGTCATCCCGTGAAGAGCGACATCCACCCGGAGTACGTCGAGACGCAGGTCACCTGTTCCTGCGGCAACACGTTCACCACCCGAAGCACCGCGAAGAACGGCATCATCCACGCCGACGTCTGCAACGCCTGCCACCCGTTCTACACGGGCAAGCAGAAGATCCTCGACACCGGCGGCCGCGTCGCCAAGTTCGAGCAGCGTTTCGGCGGGAAGAAGGCCGGCTCGGCCAAGTAGGGCTGTCGTGTTCGAGCACGTCGAGGAGCTCGTGCGCGAGCACGACGAGCTGCAGTCCAGGCTGGCCGACCCGTCGGTGCACGCCGACCAGGCCACCGCCCGGCGCCTGGGGCGACGCTTCGCGGAGCTGTCGCCGATCGTCGACACCTACCGCTCGTGGGAGGCGGCCGGCGCCGACCTGGACACGGCGCTGGAGCTCACGGCCGAGGACCCCAGCTTCGCGGTCGAGGCGGAGAGCCTCGTGGCGCGACGCGACGAGCTCGCCGAGCGCCTCCAGCACCTGCTGATCCCCCGTGACCCCGACGACGACCGCGACGTGATCCTCGAGGTCAAGGCCGGCGAGGGCGGCGAGGAGTCCGCGCTGTTCGCGGGCGACCTGGTCCGGATGTACCTCCGGTACGCCGAACGTCGCGGCTGGCGTACCGAGGTCATCGACGCGCAGCCCTCGGACCTGGGTGGCTACAAGGACATCGCCCTGGCGGTCAAGGCCAGGGGCAGCGCGAAGCCGGGCGAGGCGCCCTTCGCACGGCTGAAGTACGAGGGCGGCGTCCACCGGGTGCAGCGCGTCCCCGCGACCGAGTCCCAGGGCCGCATCCACACCTCCGCCGCGGGGGTGCTGGTGCTTCCCGAGGCGGAGGAGGTCGACGTCACGATCGACCCGGCCGACCTGCGCATCGACGTCTACCGGTCCTCGGGCCCGGGTGGGCAGAGCGTGAACACCACCGACTCCGCGGTCCGCATCACCCACCTGCCCACCGGGATCGTCGTGTCCTGCCAGAACGAGAAGTCCCAGCTGCAGAACAAGGAGCAGGCGCTGCGGATCCTGCGTTCGCGCTTGCTGGCGGCCGCGCAGGAGGAGGCCGCCGCTCAGGCGGCCGACGTCCGCCGCTCCCAGGTCCGCACCGTCGACCGCTCCGAGCGCATCCGCACGTACAACTTCCCCGAGAACCGGATCAGCGACCACCGGGTCGGCTACAAGGCCTACAACCTCGACCAGGTGCTCGACGGCGACCTCGACGGCGTCGTGCAGGCGTTGGTGGACGCCGACCTGGTCGCGCGCCTGTCCGGCCCGTGACCACGGCCAACGGTGAGGTCGATCTCGCCGTCCTCCTTCGCCGCACCACCGAGCGCCTCGCGGCCGCCGGCGTCCCCTCGCCCCGCTTCGACGCCACCGCGCTGGCGGCGTACGTGCTGGGCATCGAGCCGGCGGAGGTCGCGCTGTGCGGCTCGTGCGGTCCGGACCAGGCGGCCGCCGTCGAGGAGCTCGCGGCGCGCCGGGAGGCGCGGATCCCGCTGCAGCACCTGACCGGCCGCGCCTACTTCCGCCACGTCTCGGTCGCGGTCGGGCCCGGAGTGTTCGTCCCGCGGCCTGAGACCGAGGTCGTCGCGGGTGCGGTGATCGACGAGGTACGCCGGCTCGTGGGCCTCGGCGTGCAGTGCCCCGTCGTCGTCGACCTGTGCACCGGGTCGGGGGTCATCGCCTTGTCGGTCGTCGACGAGGCCCCCCAGGCGCGCGTCCACGCGGTCGAGGTCTCCGCGGATGCCTACGCCTGGGCCTTGCGCAACCTGGCCGGCACCGGGGTCGACCTGCGCCTGGGCGACGCCTTCGTCGCGTTCCCCGACCTGGAGGGCCGCGTCGACGTGGTGGTGTCCAATCCGCCGTACATCCCCCCGGACGGGATCATCCGCGACCCCGAGGTGGCCGATCACGACCCGCCGATCGCCTTGTGGGGCGGCGGAGGAGACGGGCTCGAGGTGCCCCGGCGGGTGGCGGCCCGAGCTGCGGTCCTGCTCCGGGAGTCTGGCCTGCTCGTCATGGAGCACGCCGACGTCCAGCGGGAGGCGGCGCTGGCCATGCTGAGTGGCTGGGACGACGTCCATGACCATCGGGACCTGGCCGGCCGCGACCGGTTCGTGACCGCGCGACGAGGCAGGATGACCCGGTGAGCCGATTCTTCGACTGCGCCGACCCCGAGGAGCGAGGCAGGGGCCTCGCCCAGGCTGCCGCCGCCGCCCAGCGCGGCGAGCTCGTCGTCCTGCCCACCGACACCGTCTACGGCATCGGGTGCGACGCGTTCTCCCACGAGGCGGTCGCCGACCTGCTGGCCGCCAAGGGGCGGGGTCGCGACATGCCCGTGCCCGTCCTCGTGGGCGCGCCGAGGGTCCTCGACGGGCTGGCCACCGGGGTCACGCAGCGGGTGCGGGACCTCGTCGAGGCCTTCTGGCCGGGGGCGCTGACGCTCGTGTGCCGGGCTCAGCCGACGCTGACCTGGGACCTGGGGGACAGTCGGGGGACGGTCGCCATCCGGATGCCGCTGCACCCGGTGGCGATCGAGCTGCTGCGCGAGGTCGGCCCGATGGCGGTCTCCTCCGCCAACCGCTCCGGCCACCCGCCCGCGACGACCGTGGACGAGGCGGCCGACCAGCTCGGCGACGCAGTGTCGGTCTATCTCGACGGCGGCCCCACCCGCGAGGCCGTACCGTCCTCGATCGTCGACATCACCGGACCGCAGCCGGTGCTCCTGCGCGCGGGCGCGCTCGACGTCGCCACGCTACGCACGGTCGTCCCCGACCTGGTGGTCCGGGCCTGAGCCGCCGGATCGCCTAGAGTGGCCGGACCCGGACTTGCGAGGAGCCAGCAATGACTGACGTGCCGTTCTGGGGTCCCGACTTCGCCGCCCTCCAGGACCAGGACCCCGAGATCGCGGCGGTCATCCTGGGCGAGCTGGAGCGGCTGCGCGGGGGGCTGCAGCTCATCGCCAGCGAGAACTTCACCTCGCCGGCCGTGCTGGCCGCGCTGGGGTCGACGCTGTCGAACAAGTACGCCGAGGGATACCCCGGTCGCCGCTACTACGGCGGGTGCGGCGTGGTCGACGACGCCGAGGAGATCGGCATCGCGAGGGCCAAGGAGCTCTTCGGCTGCGATCACGCGAACCTGCAGCCGCACTCCGGGGCCAGCGCCAACCTCGCCGCCTATGCCGCGTTCCTTAGCCCCGGCGACACGGTGCTCGCGATGGACCTCAAACAGGGCGGGCACCTGACCCACGGCTCGAAGGTGAACTTCTCGGGCCGCTGGTTCGACGTCGTCTCCTACGGCGTCCGCCCGGACACCGAGCTCATCGACTACGACCAGGTCCGCGACCAGGCGCACGCCCACCACCCGAAGATGATCATCTGCGGTGCCACGGCGTACCCGAGGCTGATCGACTTCGAGGCCTTCCGCGGGATCGCCGACGAGGTCGGTGCGGCCCTGGTGGTCGATGCGGCGCACTTCATCGGTCTGGTCGCCGGCCGCGCCATCCCGAGCCCGGTGCCGTACGCCGATGTCGTGACCTGCACCACCCACAAGGTGCTGCGCGGCCCCCGCGGCGGCATGATCTTGTGCCGCGAGGAGCACGCCGCGAAGATCGACAAGGCGGTGTTCCCGTTCCTGCAGGGCGGTCCGCTGATGCACGCAGTTGCCGCCAAGGCGGTGAACCTCAAGGAGTGTCTGCAGCCCGCCTACCAGCGCTACGCGGCCGACGTCATCGCCAACGCCAAGGCGCTCGCGGCGGGCCTCGAGGCCGAGGGGATGCGCCCGGTCTCCGGTGGGACCGACACCCACCTCGCGCTCATCGACCTGCGCGGGGTCGGCGCGACCGGAGCCGAGGCCGAGCAGCGATGCGACGCCTCGCGCATCACGTTGAACAAGAACGCCATCCCCTTCGATCCCCAGCCACCGATGACCGCCTCCGGGGTCCGCGTCGGCTCCCCCAGCGTCACCACCCAGGGCATGGGCCCCGACCAGATGGCGGAGGTGGCAGCCCTGATCGGCCGTGCCGTCCGAGACGTCGACGGCACGGCCGCGCCGGAGATCGCCGAGGCGGTGTCCGCCCTGACCGCGAAGTTCCCCGCCTACCCACACCCCTGACGGGTCGCGGCAGCCCGTGCGCGAGTACCTGCTCACCCTCGCCGTCGCGGCGGCGGTGACCTACCTCGCCCTCGGCCCGGTGCGCGCGTTCGCGATCCGCTTCGGGTTCGTGCACGAGCTGCGGGACCGGGACGTCCACGCAACACCGGTGCCGCGCCTGGGCGGGGTAGCCATGCTCGTCGGGCTCGGCGCCGGTCTTCTCGTCGCACGGGACCTGCCGCTGCTGTCGAAGGTCTTCGATACCGGGTCCGGGACGTGGAAGGCCGTCGCGACCGGCGCCTTCATCATCTGCGGGTTGGGCGTCATCGACGACCGGTGGGGACTGGATGCCCTCACCAAGCTCGTCGGCCAGGCGCTGGCCGGGGCGGTCATGGCGCTGCAGGGCGTCCAGCTCTACTACTTCCCGTGGCCTGGCCACAGCACCTTCGTGCTCGACCAGCTCACCGGGACCCTCCTCACCGTGGTGATCGTCGTCGTCACGGTCAACGCGGTGAACGTCGTCGACGGGCTCGACGGGCTCGCCGCCGGCATCGTCGCCATCGCGGCCGTCGCGACCTTCGTCTACGCCTATGTCCTGTCCGTCCAGGCGGGCATCGAGCGCGCCGTCCCTGCGGCCCTCGTGACCGCGATCCTGGCCGGCCTCTGCCTCGGCTTCCTGCCGCACAACATCTTCCCGGCGCGCATCTTCATGGGCGACTCCGGCTCGATGCTGCTGGGCCTTCTCCTCGCCGCCAGCATGGTGCTGCTCACCGGCAACTTCGACCCCAGCCTCACGAGCGGTCTGGACGCGGTTCCGCTCTTCCTGCCGCTTCTGCTGCCGGTCGCCGTCATCGCCGTCCCCGTCCTCGACCTCGCGCTGGCGGTGATCCGGCGGACCAGGGCGGGACGGTCCCCGTTCGAGGCGGACATGCAGCACCTGCACCACCGGCTGCTCATGCTGGGCCACAGCCAGCGCCGCGCGGTGTTCCTCATGTACGCCGTGACGGCGCTGCTGGCCTTCGGCGCGGTGGCCCTGGCGCTCGTGCCGGCCGGCTGGGCCGTGGTGCTCTTCCTCGCCGGGGTGGTCGGCGTCGTGGCGATCGCCCGCTGGCCACGGCCGGAGCCGAGCGTGGCCGGTCCGGCGGCCGCGGCTCAGGAGCCGGGGCCGGCCCCCGCGGCGTCCAGCCGCCCCTGAGCCCACCGCGCCTCCGGTGAGTCGGGCTCCGCGGCCTGCAGGTCGGCCCGGGCCGCGGCGACGTCGATCTCGGAGGCCAGCTCGGCGATCTCCGCGAGGACGCTCACGGCGTTGTTGTTGACCGACAGGAAGCCTCCGCTCACGGCGGCGCGGAACGGCTCGCCCTCGGCGGGCACGATCTTGACCACGCCACCTTCGGCCAGCACGCCGAGGATCGGGATGTGACCGGGCAGGACGCCGATCTCACCGATCTTCGTCCGGGCGTACAGCTCGCGCGCCTCGCCGGACCAGAGCATCCGCTCCGGTGACACCAGGCCCACGTGCATCGTGGCGACGTCCTCTGGCATGTCAGCCCCGCAGCGCCCGCGCCTTGGCCTCGACGTCGTCGAGACCGCCGCAGGAGAAGAACGCCTGCTCCGGATAGGAGTCGAACTCACCGTCGCACAGCCGCTTGAACGCGTCGACGGTCTCCTCGCGGGTCACAAAGGAGCCCTCCTGTCCGGTGAACTGCTTGGCGACGAAGAAGTTCTGCCCGAGGAAGCGCTGGATCCGGCGGGCGCGCCCGACGACGACCTTGTCCTCCTCCGAGAGCTCGTCGAGGCCGAGGATCGCGATGATGTCCTGGAGGTCCTTGTAGCGCTGGAGGATCTGCTGAACGCGCCGGGCCACGTCGTAGTGCTCCTGCCCCACGTACTGCGGGTCGAGGATCCGCGAGGAGGAGTCCAGCGGGTCGACCGCCGGATAGATGCCGAGCTCGGAGATGGGGCGGGAGAGCACCGTCGTGGCGTCGAGGTGGGTGAAGGTCGTGTGGGGTGCCGGGTCGGTGATGTCGTCCGCGGGCACGTAGATCGCCTGCAGCGAGGTGATGGCGTGGCCACGGGTCGAGGTGATCCGTTCCTGCAGCTCGCCCATCTCGTCCGCCAGCGTCGGCTGGTATCCCACCGCGCTGGGCATCCGGCCGAGCAGGGTCGACACCTCGGAGCCGGCCTGGGTGAAGCGGAAGATGTTGTCGATGAACAGCAGCACGTCCTGGTTCTGTACGTCGCGGAAGTACTCCGCCATGGTGAGGGCGGACAGCGCCACCCGCAGCCGGGTGCCCGGCGGCTCGTCCATCTGCCCGAAGACGAGTGCGGTCTTCTCGAGCACCCCGGCCTCGCGCATCTCGAGGAACAGGTCGTTCCCCTCGCGCGTGCGCTCGCCCACGCCCGCGAACACCGACACGCCGCCGAACTGCTCCGCGACCCGGTTGATCATCTCCTGGATGAGCACCGTCTTGCCCACGCCGGCGCCGCCGAACAGGCCGATCTTGCCGCCTTGCACGTACGGCGCCAGCAGGTCGATCACCTTGATGCCGGTCTCGAAGATCTGCGTGCGCGGTTCGAGGTGGTCGAACGCGGGAGCGGACCGGTAGATCGGCCAGCGGGTCTCGGCCTGGATCTCCTCCTCGGGCACGTCCAACGGCTTGCCGAGCACGTTGAACACATGCCCCAGCGTCGCGTTGCCGACGGGCACGCTGATCGGGGCGCCGGTACCGGTGACCTCGGCACCACGGACCAGGCCGTCGGTCGGCTGCATGGAGATCGCGCGCACCGTGTTGTCGCCGATGTGCTGGGCGACCTCGAGCGTCAGCGTCGTCGTGACGTCGTTCATCGTCACGTCGACGGTCAGTGCGTCGTGGATCTCGGGGAGGTCCTCGGGGCCGAACTCGACGTCGACGACGGGACCGATGACACGGACCACCCGGCCCGGCTCCCGGGCTCCGGCCTCGGCTCGGTCTTCTGCGACTGCGGTCACTTGTGTCAGCTCCCTGCCTCGACGAGGGCGTCGGCGCCCCCGACGATCTCGGATATCTCCTGGGTGATGGCGGCCTGGCGCGCGGCGTTGGCCTCGCGGGTCAGCGCCTTGATGAACTCCTCCGCGTTGTCGGTGGCGGCCTTCATCGCCCGCCGTCGCGCGGCCGACTCCGACGCTGCCGCCTCGAGCAGGGCCGCGAAGATCCGGCTCTCGGTATAGCGGGGGAGCAGGGCGTCGAGCACCTGCTCGGAGTCGGGCTCGAAATCGTAGAGCGGCAGCGGCCCCTCAGGCGGGGGCTCGGTCGTTTCCTCGACCACGAGGGGGAGCAGGCGACGCGCAGCGGGCCGCTGCACCAGTCCACTGATGTACTGCGTGTAGACGATGTGGACCTCGTCGACCCCCTCGGGGTCCTCGCCGCCCTTGATGAAGGCCTGGATGACCGCGTCCGCGACCGCCTTCGCCGCGGCGTACGTCGGCTGCTCGGAGAAGCCGGTCCATTCGCCCCACATCCGACGCTGGCGGAATCGGTGGAAGGCCACGCCCTTGCGGCCGACGAGGTAGGGCCGGGGTTCCTTGCCCTCCACGCGGAGGAGGGCGTTGAGGTCCTCGGTGGCGCGCAGGATGTTGGAGTTGTAGCCGCCCGCGAGCCCCCGGTCGCTGGTGACGATGATGACCGCGGCCGAACGTGGAGTCGGGCGGTCGACGACGAGGGGGTGGGTCAGCGACCCGCCCTGGCTCGCGACGGCGCTGATGACCCGGGTGATCTCTCGGGCATAGGGCGCTGCCGCTGCCGCGCGTGCCTGGGCGCGGGCGATCCGCGACGCGGCGATGAGCTCCATCGCGCGAGTGATCTTCTTGGTCGACTGGACCGAGCGGATGCGCCGGCGCAGGACCCTGATCTGAGCGGCCATGGCTCAGTGCGCGGCCGGCGGGTGGTGCGGCCGGTCGAGCTGGGCGGGCGAGGCGCCGGGGTCCGGCGGGCGCTGGTAGCGCTTGACCGTCTCCTGCCCCTCCTCGAAGTCCTCGCTCGGGTGCTCCTTCACCCAGTCGACCACCGGCTTGCCGTCGCTCGCGACGAACTGCTCCTTGAACGAGCGGATCGCACCCGTGAGCAGCTCGACGGTGTCGGAGCTGAGTGCACCGGTCGACGAGATGGCCGCGAAGATCCCGGCATGCTCCCGGCCGATGTAGTCGAGGAACTCGGTCTCGAACCGACGGATGTCCGCGACGGGGACGCTGTCGAGGTGGCCCGTGGTGCCGGCCCAGATGGACACCACCTGGTGCTCGACCGGGAACGGCGAGTACTGCGGCTGCTTGAGCAGCTCGACGAGGCGGGCGCCCCGCTCCAGTTGCGCGCGCGACGCGGCGTCCAGGTCGGAGCCGAAGGCGGAGAAGGCCTCGAGCTCCCGGTACTGCGCGAGGTCCAGCCGCAGCGACCCGGAGACGTCCCGCATCGCCTTGATCTTCGCCGAGTTGCCGACCCGGGACACCGAGATGCCGACGTTGATCGCCGGCCGGATGCCCTGGTTGAACAGGTCCGACTCGAGGAAGATCTGCCCGTCGGTGATGGAGATGACGTTGGTCGGGATGTACGCCGAGACGTCGTTGCCCTTCGTCTCGATGATCGGCAGGCCGGTCATCGAGCCGCCGCCGAGCTCGTCGGAGAGCTTGGCGCAGCGCTCCAGCAGCCTCGAGTGCAGGTAGAAGACGTCACCGGGGTAGGCCTCGCGGCCGGGCGGGCGGCGAAGCAGCAGCGAGATGGTGCGGTAGGCCTCGGCCTGCTTGGACAGGTCGTCGAAGACGATGAGGACGTGGTCGCCTGCATACATCCAGTGCTGGCCGATGGCCGAACCGGCGTAGGGGGCCAGGTACTTGAAGCCCGCCGGGTGCGACGCGGGGGCCGCGACGACGGTCGTGTACTCCATGGCGCCGGCGTCCTCGAGCTTGCCCACGGTCTCGGCGACGGTGGACGCCTTCTGGCCGATGGCGACGTAGACGCACTTGACCTGCTTGGTCCGGTCGCCGGTGTGCCAGTTGTCGCGCTGGGCGATGATCGCGTCGACGGCCACGGCCGTCTTGCCGGTCTGGCGGTCACCGATGATCAGCTGGCGCTGCCCGCGCCCCACGTTGGTCATCGAGTCCACGGCCTTGATGCCGGTCTGCAGCGGTTCCTTCACCGGTTGGCGCTGCACGACGGAGGGTGCCTGCAGCTCGAGCAGCCGGCGCTCGGTGGCGGCGATGTCGCCCTTGCCGTCCAGCGGTTCCCCCACCGTGTTGACGACGCGGCCGAGGAAGGCGTCGCCCACCGGTACTGACAGGACCTCACCGGTCCGGCGTACCTCCTGGCCCTCCTCGATGCCCTCGCTCTCGCCGAGGAGCACCACGCCGATCTCGCGGATGTCGAGGTTGAGGGCGACGCCGAGCACCCCGCCCTCGAACTCGAGCAGCTCGTTGGTCATGGCCGAATGGAGGCCCTCGACCCGCGCGATGCCGTCCCCGGCCTCGGTGACCCGGCCGACCTCTTCGCGGGCGCTGCCCGTCTGGAAGGACTCGACGTAGGTCTCGATCGCGCTGCGGATCTCCTCGGGACGGATCGTCAGCTCGGTCATCGCGGGTGTGTCCTTCGCGTGTCGTCGGTGTGGTTCATCGTGGTCTCAGCTCGTCAGGTCGCGCCGGACTTGGGCCAGGCGGCGGGCGACGCTGCCGTCGATGACCTCGTCACCGATCTGCACGACGACGCCGCCGACGACGTCCGGGTCGATCTCCACCTGCAGGCGTACGTCCTTGCCGAGGGAGCGGCCGATCGCGCTGACCAGCCGCTCCTTGAGCTCCTCGTCCATCGGGGCGGCGACGCGGACCACGGCGATCTCGCGCTGGCGCCGGCGGGCGGCCTCGTCGGCCAGCTCGTCCAGCGCGCGGCTGGGGGTACGTCCGCGCAGGGCGGCGACGACGCTCTCCACCAGCCGCGTCGTGATCGGGCTGGCCCGCTCGGAGAGCAGGCTGTGTGCCAGCGAGACCTTGTTCTCCGCCGGCAGCGTGGGGTTGGCGAAGGCGCTGGACAGGCCGGGTGCCCGCTCCACGATGCGGGCGAAGCGGAACAGCTCGTCCTCGACCTCGTCGAGGCTGCCGACCCTCGCGGCCTCCTCGAAGGCAGCCTGCGCCCCGAGCAGCTCGATCCCGTCGACCAGGTCATTCGCCGACGACCAGCGCAGGCCGACGACGGTGCGGAGCACGCCGAGGGCAGGTGCGCCCAGCCGGGGGCCGAACAGGGTGTCCACCAGCCGCACGCGCTGGGCGGGCTCCGTGCCCGCGTCGGACAGGGCCCGGGCCAGGCCCGTCTCGCGAGCGAGCAGGCGTGCGACGGAGAGCAGCTCGTCCGCGACGGTCGCGTCCGTGCTCTGCGTGGCCGCCACGAGCTCGGCGTCGAGGGTCTCCCGCGCCTGGGCAAGTGCCTGCCGGCTGGCTCCGCGCACTTAGCCGGTCACCGCCGGGGTGCCGTCCGAGGGCCGGTCGCCGGCATCGGCCTCCGACTCCAGGTCGGCGACGAACCGCTCGACGAGGCGCCGCTGCCTCGCCTCGTCCTGGAGGGACTCCCCGACGAGCTTGCCGGCCAGCTCGACGGCGATCTGGCCGACCTCCGTGCGCAGCTGGGAGACGATCTGCGCCCGCTCGGCCTCCATGCGGGTCCGCTCGCGGGCCGCCACCCGCTCGGCCTCCTCCTGGGCCTTCACCCGCAGCTCCTCGACGATCGACTGGCCCTGGGCGCGGGCCTCGTCGCGGATGCGCGCCGCGTCGGCGCGGGTCTGCAGCAGCGCCTCGCGGTACTCGGCCTCGGCCGCGTCGAGGCGCTGTTTGGCCTCGCGGCTCTCCTCGATCTGCTTGCGGATCATCTCCTGGCGGCCATCGATGGCCTTCCTGACCGGTGGCAGGACGTAGCGGTTCAGCAGCCACAGGATGATGAAGAACGCGAGGAGCTCGAAGAAGAACGTCGCGTTGGGCAGCAGGAAGTTGTTGGTCTCCGCCACCAGGTCGGCGCCCACGGGGAGACCTACTTGCCGAGGACGAAGACGAACAGCGCCATGAAGGCGAGGTTGATGAAGTACGCCGCCTCGACCAGACCGACGGTCAGGAAGAAGATCGTCTGCAGCCTGGCCTGGGCCTCCGGCTGCCGGGCGACGCCGGAGATCAAGGCGTTGCCGGCGACGCCGTCACCGATGGCCGCGCCGATGGCGCCGCCACCGAGCGCGAGGCCACCGGCGATCAACCCGCCCGCGGTCTTGATCGCCGATACGAGTTGAGGGTCTGCAGCCATCGTCTCCCCTTGGGTGGGTCTGGATCTCGGGTGGTTCTGAAACGGATCTTGGGCGGTGCGCGAGCATTATCCCGATAAAGCGGATCGTGGTGCACCCCAGTGGCGGACCACCAGGGCCAGAGGTCAGTGCGCCTCTTCCTTCGGTCCGATCGCGGTGCCGAAGTACAGGATGGTCAGCAGGGCGAAGATGAACGCCTGGATCAGCCCGATGAACAGGTCGAAGAGCTTCCACACCGTGTTGGGCAGCCACACCACATAGGCAGGCAGCAGCGTGAAGATGAGCAGCATCACGGTGCCGGCGAAGATGTTGCCGAAGAGCCGCAGCGCCAGCGTGAACGGCTTGATGATCTCCTCGAGCACGTTGATCGGGGCCAGGAAGGCGTACGGCTCCTTCAGGTGCGCCAGGTAGTGGCGCATGCCGCGCACGCGGATGCCGGTCACGATCGACCACACGCCGACGCTCAGGCCGAGCGCGTAGGTGAGGTTCACGTCCGCCGTGGGCGGAGGCAGGAACTCGGGATGGTGTCCGCTCGGGATGATCGAGAGCCAGTTGCAGGACAGGATGAACACGAAGATCGTGACGGCGAGGGGGACCACGAACGGCGCGCGCTCGCGCAGGTCCAGCCCGACCTGGTCCTCGACCTGGGTCACGATCGTCTCGAAGATCACCTGGAGCTTCCCAGGGACCTCGTGGCTGGCGCTGCGCGCGGTGAGGAGCCCGAGGACCACGACGATCGCCCCGGCGATGACGGTGGCCCACATCGTGTCGACGTTGAACGTCAGGCCCCACAGCTGCCGGGTGATGTGGTCGCCGACCTGGATGGTGGCCGTGGGCGGCGGAGTCAGGGCCGGCATCTGTCCGGTCATGCCCGCACCGCCTTGTACATCGCCACGGCAGCAAACCCAATCATGGTGAGCTGGAAGATAGCCAACCCGATGAGGATGCCGAAGCCCAAGGGGCGAATCAGGATCACGATCCCGAGGGTGACCAGCGTGATCAACGCCAGCCGCACCGCGCCGCTGGACAGGAAGTGCGTCTTCGTGCCCGGGCTGTCCACGAGGATCTCGAAGCGCCGCTGGACGGAGTCCTGGAGCATCCGCGCGTTCAGCATGCCCAGGCCGAGCCCGATGCAGACCCCGATGCCGCCGAGCGGCTGGCCGATGACGAAACCGATGATCAGGGCCACCACGCCGATCACGACGGCGGGCAGTACGGCTCGCCGCGTCTGCAGCGCGACCTCGCTCATCGCCTCGACAGGGTCCACGTCGGCCTCACCCGCCGGATGCTGGGGGGCGGCCGGCGCGTCCGGGTCGGGACGGTCTGGGGTCACTGGTTCAGATACCTGCGCACTTCCTTGCGTGTGGCAACCACGCCGAGAGCGGCGCCGGCCACCAAGCCCAACAACATGAAAAGAGGGACCGTGTGGAGGTGGCTGTCGAGCAGCCATCCCAGAGCGATCCCCAACAACCAACACGTCGCGTTGAACGCGCCGATCCCAGCCAGGACAAAGGGATTCGAGTCTTTCCCCATGGCACGTCCTCGACGCCCATCCCTGCTGCACGGCCACCCGTGAGATGGCCGGCCCCCGACCCAGGTGGGCCGAGGCCGGAACGCTAGCATAGGCCGCCCGGACGCGCCGTTCAGGCGCCGTTGGGCAGGGGGTGCGATGGGCAAGGAGGTCCTGTCCGTCGCGCTGGACTCTGTCGCCGTGATCGCCATCGTGGTCGCCGTCGTCATCGGGACGGGACTGGGCGCCCTCGCCCTGCGGCGCCGGTTGCTCACGCGTGCGGGGGGTGCCTTCACCTGCGCGCTTCGCCGGGGGCACGCCCGCGACCTCTCACCGCGCGGCTGGACCCTCGGCGTCGCCCGGTTCGCGGACGAGAGCATCGAGTGGTTTCGGGTGTTCAGCCTGTCCCCGAGGCCTCGACAGCGGTTGGACCGCAGGCGGCTGTCGATCGAGCACCGACGCACCCCCCACGGCATGGAGGCGTACGCCCTCCCGCACGACTCGATCGTCCTCGCCTGCGGCGACGGCGACGGGCCGGTCGACCTGGCCATGCCCCAGGCGGCCGCGACCGGACTGCTGGTCTGGCTGGAGGCCGTGCCGCCTGGGGCGCACTCATCGGTCTGACGGGTCGGTCCGCCAGCGGGCGAGCGCGTCCGTCGCCACATCCAGGTCGTCGAGGGGAGCCTCCTGGGCGATGGCCCAGGGCATCGTCTGGAGCCGGTCAACCCGGGTGTCCAGGACCGCGAGGGTCGCGAAGGTGCCGTTCGACGCAGAGAGCACGAGCCAGCGCGTGTCCGGTGTCCAGGCGGCCCCCAGGCCGGCGGCGGTCGTCGGGGTGCCTGTGATCGGAGTCACGTGCGTTCCATCGACGACGTACGCACGTACCGGACCGACCCTGCTCGGATAGACGAGAGCCACCTTGGCGGGATCGGCCGACACGCTGAGACCGATGCGGCGAGGGTCGATCCCTGTCGCCGTCCCCGGGACCGGGAGCGGCGACAGCACGCGACCGTTGGTCTCGACCCGCCGGAGCACCATCCCGCGGCGGTCGGACCGCCACTGGATCCACAGCAGGGCCCGTCCGACCAGGACCGGCGACCCGCCCGGGACCGGACCGAGGTCCCGGCGCGGGGTCGCATCCGCCGGGTCGAGCACGAGCAGCCGGTTCGGCTGAGCCGAACGGTCCAGAGCCACCAAGCCGTCCGCGTCCTCACCGAGGACTCGGTAGCGACCCGGCCACGGCCGCGACGAGACCTGGATCATGCCTTCGCGATAGCGAACCAGCTCCCCCTGGCTGACCACGAGCAGGGTGCTGTCCGTGCCAGCCACGGCGTAGGCCACCCCCGCGGTCCCGCCCAGCTGGCGCAGCCGCTGGCCGGGGTCGACCCACCAGACGCGGGGGACGCCGTGGTCGACCACATCCATCACGCGCGCCCACGAGACGCCGACCGGGACGAGCGAGTCGACGGCCCCGGCGCACTCGACGGGCCGGTCGACCACGCCGGTGGCCAGGTCGATGCTCAACAGTGGGCTGTGGCCGACGGCGAGGACGTCGAGGCCCACCGGTGAACCTGAGGTGGGAGCGGCGAAACTCGGCCAGTCGCCGCGATGCCTGCTCATGGCGGGCGTGGTCACGCGGTTCTCACACCCGGTCGCGATCACGGTTCCGGCCGAGGCAGATGGGGTCGGGGTCGACTGGCTCGACCGCGCCGGGGAGTGTGCGTCCACGACTCGCCAGGCGATGACGCCGGCGACCGTGACGCCGAGCAACGCCAGGGCGAGCCACCGGCCGCGGCCGGGGGCGGGTGCCGGTGAGCCGATCTCCTCGAGCACCCGTCCAGCATGCGCGCGGCCCTCCCGCCGTGCGGGGTCGGTTAGCCTCTGGCATCCCGTGACCTTGACCCAGGGTGGTGGCCGGCTCCATGAACGAGGATGTCCAGCCCGACACCGTGCACCTGCGGCGAGCGGGGACGAGTGTGGTGCTGCGGCTCGGCCCGACCGAGTTGCCGTGCGTCCTGCACTGGGGACCGGATCTCGGTGAGCTGAGCGCGACGGACCTCGGCGCCGTGGCCCAGGCCCTGCGACCGCCCTACCTCGACAGCGCGGTGAGCTCGCAGGCCGCCCTTGCCCTCTTGCCGCAGCACTCTTCGGGCTGGATCGGGCGCCCCGGTCTCCTTGGCAGCCGCGCGGGCCGTGACTGGTCGGTGGCCTTCGACGCCGTGACCCACGAGGTCCACGAAGCGGGGAGCGCCGAGTGGACCGACGGGCCCGCCGCGGCCGTGCGCCTGCGCAGCGTCGGGACCGACCGACCCGGCGCACTGACCGTCACCACCGAGCTGGAGCTGCTCGCCAGCGGGCTCCTGCGCGTCCGGGCGGCCGTACGCAATGACGGCGGGCAGCCGTACGAGGTCACCAGCGTCGACGTCGCGCTGCCGGTGCCCGCCGAGGCGGAGGAGCTGCTCGACATGGCGGGGCGGCACACCCACGAGCGGACGCCGCAACGACGGCCGTTCGGCTACGGCGCCTGGGTGCGCGAGTCGTGGGGAGGCCGGCCTGGCCTGGACTCGGCCACCATGCTCTGCGCGGGGCGACCCGGATTCGGCTTCCGCTCCGGCCGGGTGTGGGGGGTCCATCTCGCCTACAGCGGCAACCAGGTGCTCAGTGCCGAGCGGTCGGCCACCGGGTGGCGGCTGCTGCGTGGCGGCGAGCTGCTGCTGCCAGGAGAGGTCCGCCTGGCCCCTGGCGAGACCTACCAGGGGCCGTGGCTGGTCGCATCGTGGGGCGAGGGCCTGGACGCCCTCGCCGGCCGAGTCCATCGCCACCTCCGTGCCCGTCCGCAACACCCCCGGCGGCCGCGCCCGGTCCTCATCAACACGTGGGAGGCGGTCTACTTCAAGCACGACGTGTCCCGGCTCCTCGCCCTCGCCGAGGTCGCCGCCGGGATCGGCGTCGAGCGCTTCGTCCTGGACGACGGGTGGTTCCGCCACCGCCGCAGCGACCACGCCGGTCTGGGCGACTGGGTGGTCGACGAGCACGTGTACCCGAACGGCCTCGGGCCGGTTGCCGACCGCGTGCACGAGCTGGGCATGGAGTTCGGGCTCTGGTTCGAGCCGGAGATGGTCAACCTGGACTCCGACCTGGCGCGAGCGCACCCGGACTGGATCTTCGCGACGAACCACGGTCCCGGCCTGCCCTCGCGCTACCAGCACGTTCTCGACCTCGGCCACCCGGACGCGTACGCGTTCGTGCTCGAGCGGATGGCGGCCCTTGTGGAGCAGTACGACATCGCCTACATCAAGTGGGACCACAACCGAAGCCTCATCGACGCGGGCCACCAGCCGGACGGGACGCCCGGGGTCCGGCGACAGGTCGGCGCCGTCTATGCGCTCATGGCCGCGCTGAAGGCGCGGCACCCGGGCCTCGAGATCGAGTCGTGCGCAGGCGGCGGCGGGCGTATCGACCTCGGGATCATGGACTACGCCGACCGGATCTGGCCGTCGGACAGCATCGACTCCCTCGAGCGGCAACGGATGATGCGCTGGGGTTCCCTGATTCTCCCGCCGGAGCTCGTCGGGACCCACGTGGGCTCCGCGCCCGACCACAGCACGGGGCGCACCCACACCCTTCGGCTGCGCGCGGGCACCGCCATCTTCGGCCACCTAGGCATCGAGTGGGACCTCACCCGCGTGCCGCAGGATGAGCTGGCGGCCCTCGCCCGGTGGGTGGAGCTGCACAAGCAGCTGCGCCCACTGCTGCACAGCGGCGAGGTCGTCCACGCCGACCAGCTCGACCCGGCGCTGCTCCTCGAGGGCGTCGTGGCCCAGGACGGTTCGGATGCCCTGTACCGCCTCGTCGCCATCGACCTCGGGCTCACCTGGCCACCCGGCCGGATCACGCTTCCGGGGCTGGACCCGCGGCGGCTCTACCGGGTCACCCAGCAGCCGCCGGGGACGAGCGGCTCGCCACCCGAGCACGCGCCGGGGTGGCTGGTCGAGGGCGTCACCCTGCCCGGCAGCGTGCTCGGCACGGTCGGCATCCAGTCGCCGCTGCTCGCCGCGGAGGACCTGCTGCTGATCCGCGCCCAGGCGGTCTCCGGCTAACCGGCGGGCTGGGCCGTGGCTCCCCTCGCCCCGGGGCGCCACAGGACGTCACCCGGACCGCCGACGGTGGCGCTGTTGGCCTCACGCGCCAGGATGAACAGCAGGTCCGAAAGACGGTTGAGGTAGCGCGCCGTGAGGGGGTTCATCGACGCTTCGTGCTGCGCCAGCGCAGCCCACGTGGCGCGTTCTGCGCGACGGACCACCGTTCGGGCGACGTGCAGCGCGGCCGCGGTCGGCGTACCCCCCGGCAGCACGAAGGACCGCAGCTTCTCCAGCCGCTCGTTGTGCTCGTCGCAGGCCGTCTCGAGCGCGTCGACGTACTCCTGGGTGACCCGCAGGGGTGGGACGGCCGGGTCGGCCACGACGGGCGTGCACAGGTCCGCCCCGACGTCGAACAGGTCGTTCTGCACCTGGTGGAGCACCTCGGCGATCGACGTCGGGGCTCGCCCGAGCGAGAGTGCGTAGCCGATCGCGCTGTTCGCCTCATCGACATCGGCGTAGGCCCGCAGCCGCAGGTCGTTCTTGTCGGTGCGGCTCATGTCGCCGAGAGAGGTCGTCCCGTCGTCGCCAGTCCGTGTGTAGATGCGGGTCAGATTCACCATGTCGCCAGCGTAGGGGGCGACCGAGTGACCCTTACGATTCCGGCGTGGATCGGTTCCGGGTCGTCGGGGGAGCGCGTCTGGCCGGTGAGGTGGCCGTGACCGGGGCCAAGAACAGCGCCCTGAAGCTCATGGCGGCCGCGCTTCTCGCCCCGGGCACCACGGTCCTGACTCGGGTACCCGACATCCTCGACGTCGAGATCATGGCCGAGCTCCTCCGGCGCCTGGGTTGCACCGTCGGCCACGACCCGGCGACGGGGACGGTACGTGTCGACGTGCCGGAGAAGATCGACCACCGGGCCGACTACGACCTGGTCCGCCGGATGCGCGCCTCGATCAACGTGCTCGGCCCGCTCGTGACGCGCAGCGGGGCCGCGGAGGTGGCCCTCCCGGGTGGGGACGCCATCGGCTCGCGCCCCCTGGACTTCCACGTCGCTGGGCTGGCGCGCATGGGAGCGGTGGTCGACAGCGAGCACGGCTTCATCGTGGCCCGGGCACCGGACGGCCTCGTCGGCGCGCCGATCTACCTCGACTTCCCCAGTGTGGGGGCGACCGAGAACCTGCTCATGGCGGCGACGCTCGCCCACGGCACGACCGTCATCGACAACGCCGCGCGGGAACCGGAGATCGTCGACCTGGCGCGGATGCTCCAGCAGATGGGCGCCCAGATCGACGGGGTTGGCACCTCGACCCTGGAGGTCCAAGGAGTCGACGCCCTCACCCCGGTCGCCCACGAAGTGGTCCCTGACCGCATGCTCGCCGGTACCTATGCCTTCGCGGCCGCGATGACCCGTGGTGACGTAACCGTGCGCGCCGCCAGGGCGGAGCACCTCGAGCTGCCCCTGGAGAAGCTGACCCAGACCGGGGCGCACGTCGAGCGGCTCGCGGACGGGTTCCGCGTCGCCATGGACCGCCGGCCGCGGGCCATCGACGTGGTGACGCTGCCCTATCCGGGGTTCCCGACCGACCTCCAGCCGATCGTGCTCGCCCTCAACGCCGTCGCCGAGGGCGCGGCGATGGTGACGGAGAACGTCTTCGAGGCGCGGTTCATGTTCGTGGACGAGCTGGTCCGCCTCGGTGCCGACGTACGGACCGACGGCCACCACGCGGTCGTGCGCGGCAAGGAGCGGCTGTCGGCGGCGCCGGTGCGCGCGACCGACATCCGCGCGGGCGCCGGGCTGGTGGTGGCGGCGCTGTGCGCCGAGGGGGAGACGACGGTGAGCGACGCCTTCCACGTCGACCGCGGCTACCCGGGGTTCGTGGAGGCCCTGCGCGCGCTCGGGGCCGAGGTCTCCCGCGAACCCGACCCCTTCGCCTGACCCGGCCGGCTTCAGCTGTTGCGGGCGAGCACCCGCTCCGCGCGGGCCTGGTCGGCGGGGAAGACCAGGACGCGGGGTCCGTCCTCGGTCATCGCGAGCGTGGCGCGCAGGCCGGCCTCCTCCAGGCGGCGCCGGATGATTTCGCCCTCGATGTAGCTGCCGGGCGCGGCGACCGGCACGAGCAAGCCGTAGTCGTCGGGCCGCCCCGGCCGGCTGGGGCGGGCGATCAGCGAGCCGCCCGGGCTGAAGGCCCAGCGCAGGACGAGGGCCAGCGCGACGATCACCAGCACGATCACCGCCGGCCCGAGGGCGTACGTCAGATCACCCCAGGAGCCCACGGCACAAGTCTGGCCGCCGGCGGCTCCGGCCACCACCCGGCGGGGATGGTGGGCCCGTCGACCGCGTGTCGCGAGGGCCTGGCGACCGGGACGCCGTACCGTCCCACGTCACGGTCCACGGCGCCTTCCCCCGTCACGGCCCTGTGGCGGCGCCCGGCCGAGGAGGTCCCCATGCCCCTGCGCGCCGACTACGTGATGCCCGCCCGCCTCGACGTGACCACCGGCGCGCACGTTCGCGAGGCACTGTCCATCGCCCTCGATGCCGCGCTCGACGACGTCGTCGTCGACTGCAGCGAGCTGGAGGTGCTCGACGCCGTCGGGCTCGGGGTCATCGTCGCCACCCACCGCCGCGCGGTGTCCCGGGATCGCCGGCTGGTCCTGCTCGGCGTACGTCCGCCGGTGCTGCGCCTGCTGGCCGTGACGCGCCTGCACCGGGTGCTGCACGTCAAGCGCGGGTCCATCGGCGCGAGCTCGCTGCTCGCCGCCGATGTCGCCTCCATGGCCTGACGGCCCCCACCGACTGCGCGGAGTCGGCGAGGCTGGTCCCGCGTCAGTCCTCTCCGCGGCGCTGCCAGCGGAAGGTGCGGACGCACAGCACCGCGCCGATCACACCCCAGATCACCAGCACGAGGAAGACCAGCGGCAGCTGCCAGGAGCCGGACACCTCCTGGCTCTGGAAGCTCGAGGGCAGGAACACCGAGCGCATCCCCTGGGTCAGCCACTTCAGCGGGAAGATCGCCGCCACGTGCTGCATCCAGCTCGGCAGCTGGTCGTACTGGAAGAACACCCCGGAGATGAACTGCAGCACGAGCACGATCGGCGTGACGATCGCGGGCGCCGACTCGGCGTCGCGGGGCACGGAGGAGAAGGCGATCCCCAGCAGCGCGCAGGTGAACCCGCCCAGCGCCCACAGCCAGGCGAGGGTGATCCAGCCCTTGGCGGAGGGGACGTCGAGCCCGAAGGCCGCGATGCCGATGATCATGAGCAGCGCGATCTGGAGCGCCGAGATCGTGGCAACCAGGAGGAACTTCCCCGCGAAGTACGACGGCTTGGGCATCGGCGAGCCGGACAGGCGTTTGAGGCCGCCGTTGTCGCGCTCGATGCCCACCCCGATGGCCAGGGCCTGGAACCCGCTGTTGACCAGGCCCGAGGCGATCATCCCGGCGGCGAAGTACTGGCTGTACGTCACCCCGGGCGCGATGTCCTTGTTGAACACCGAGCCGAAGATGACCAGCAGCAGGACGGGGAGCCCGATGGTGAAGACGACCGACTCGCGCTGCCGGAGGAACCGCTTGGTCTCGATCACCCAGCGACCCATGGCGATGCCGGCGGCGGTCGGCATCGATGCCGCGGTGGGTGCGCTCACGACGCCTCCTCCCCGTGGAAGGGCCGGATCATCGTGAGGTAGGTGTCCTCGAGGCTCGGGCGGGACACGGTCAGCCCGGGGATCTCCCCGCCGTAGCGTGCGGCCAGCTCCGCGACCAGCTTGGTCGGCTCCTCGGTGTCCACCGTCCGCGGCGCGCCGTCCTCCAGCCAGCTCACCCTGGCCTCGGCCTCGGCCCGCCCGCCGAGGGTCTCCGGAGTCGCGACCTCGAGGATGCGGCCGGCCGCGATGACCGCCACCCGGTCGGCCAGGTGCTCCGCCTCGTCGAGGTAGTGCGTGGTCAGCAGGATCGTGGTGCCCTCGGCGCGCAGGCTGTCGATGAGGTCCCAGAACTGCCGTCGTGCCTGGGGGTCGAAGCCGGTCGTCGGCTCGTCCATGAAGATGAGCTCGGGACGGCCCAGGATGCCCAGGGCGACGTCGACCCTGCGCCGCTGACCCCCGGAGAGGTTCGCGGTACGGCTGGCCCGCTTGTCGGCGAGCCCCACGGCGTCGATCACCTCCTCGGGGTTGCGCGGGTTGGCGTAGAAGCTCGCGAAGTGGTGCACGATCTCGGTGACCGTGAGCTGCTGGAGGTCGCCGTTGCCTTGCAGCACGATGCCCAGCCGCGCCCGCCAGGCCCGCGTCGGCGCCGCGGGGTCGTGGCCCAGTACCGAGACGGTGCCCTCGTCCCGGTGGCGGTAGCCCTCGAGGATCTCCACCGTCGTGGTCTTGCCCGCGCCGTTCGGCCCCAGGAGGGCGAAGATCTCACCGCGGCGCACGTCGAGGTCCACCCCGTCGACGGCGCGGAAGTCGCCGTAGCTACGGACCAGGCCGCGGACGCTGATCGCGAGCTCATCGTCCACGGCTCTCGACCCTCTCACACCTCGTCGACGGTTCGATCCGCCCCGGAGGCGTCAGAACAACCGCGCGCTCGGGTCGTCGAGCCCGCGGAGCGCGTCGTAGTCGATGCTGACGCAGCCGATGCCACGATCGGTCGCGAGGACCCGGGCCTGCGGCTTGATCTCCTGGGCCGCGAGGACGCCGCGGACGGGGGCGAGCAACGGGTCGCGGTTGAGCAGCTCGAGGTAGCGGGTCAGCTGCTCCACACCGTCGATCTCGCCCCGACGCTTGACCTCGACGGCGACCGCTCCTCCCGCGGCGTCTCGGCAGAGGAGGTCGACCGGCCCGATCGGCGTGGGGTACTCGCGACGGACCAGGCGCCAGCCGGTGCCGAAGGTCTCCACGTGCTCGGCCAGCAGCTCCTGCAGGTGTGCCTCCACACCGTCCTTGGTCAGGCCCGGGTCCGTCCCGAGGTCGTGGGTGGCGTCGTGCAGGACTTCCTCCACCGTGACGACCAGCCGCTCGTCCGCGCGGTTGGTGACCGTCCAGGTGCCTGTCCCGGCAGCGTCGACCTCCTGACGCAGCGTGCAGGGCGGGCTCATCCAGTTCAGCGGCTTGTACGAACCGCCGTCGGCGTGCACGAGGACCGAGCCGTCGGCCTTCACCATGAGCAGCCGTACGGCGCTCGGCAGGTGCGCCTGCAGGCGTCCGGCGTACTCCACGCTGCAGCGGGCCACGACCAGACGCACTCCGGCACGCTAACCGACCCACCCCCTTCCGGATGAACGCGGCGTTGTTGCGGACCTATTGGAGGAATGCCGCGTTCATTCGGAAGGGATCGGGTGGGCGCAGCCATGCCGGGGCCACGCGCGCTAGGTTGCGGCCATGTACGACGTCATCGTGGTGGGGGCGGGCAGCGCCGGCTGCGTCCTCGCCGGGCGCCTCACCGAGGACGCCGGCGCGAAGGTGCTCCTGCTCGAGGCGGGCGGGCCGGACGACGACCAGCGCATCACCATCCCGGCCGCGTTCTCCCAGCTGTTCCGGACCACCTACGACTGGTCGTACTCGACGACCCCGCAGGCGCACCTGGACGGGCGTCGGCTCGAATGGCCGCGTGGTCGGGTCGTCGGCGGGTCGTCGTCGATCAACGCCATGCTGTACGTGCGTGGCAACCCGCTGGACTACGACACCTGGCGTGACGTCCACGGCTGCACCGGGTGGGGCTACGCCGATCTCCTGCCGTACTTCCGCAAGGCCGAGGACAACGCCCGTGGCCCCTCGGACTACCACGGGGTCGGGGGTCCGCTGCGGGTCGAGGACCAACGCTCTCCGCACCCGCTCACCCGCGCGTTCCTGCGCGCCGCCATCGCCGAGGGGCTGCCGCTCAACGACGACGTCAACGGCCCCGAGCAGGACGGGGTCGGCCTCTACCAGGTGACGCAGCGGCGCGGGCGGCGCTGGTCCGCGGCGAGCGCGTACCTGCGCCCCACGCCCCCCGGCCTCGACCTCGTGACCGGCGCGCTGGTGACCCGGGTGCTGTTCAACCACGTGCAGGCGGTGGGCGTCGAGTACGTCCGCGAGGGGCAGTCGCACCACGTCTACGCCGACGAGATCGTGCTGGCCGGAGGGGCGGTCAACAGCCCTCAGCTGCTCATGCTCTCCGGCGTGGGGCCGGCCGAGCACCTGCGGGAGCACGGCATCGGCGTGGTCGCCGACCTGCCGGGAGTCGGCGCCAACCTGCAGGACCACCTGGCGGCGGGCGCGATCTGGCGGACCACCGGGACGAGCGACCTCTACGACCACGAGAACGCGCTGCGTCTCGCGCAGTGGCAGCTCTTCGGCCGTGGCCCGCTGACCTCGCCGGTGGCCGAGGGTGCGGCCTTCGTGCGCACGAGGGCAGGGCTCCCGGCTCCGGACCTGCAGCTGCACGTCGCGCCGGTCGGCTTCGTCGACAACGCGCGCGGGGAACCGCGCTACCGCGGCTTCACCATCGGGGCCACGCTCGTGAGCGTGGCGGCGCGGGGCTCCCTGCGCCTGGCCGGTCCCGACCCGCGGTGGGCGCCGCTGATCGACCCGGCGTACCTGAGCGAGCGGGCCGACCTCGACACCCTGCTCGCCGGTGTGCAGCTCGCGCAGCGCATCGCGGCGAAGTCGCCGCTGCGGGAGATGCTCGCCGAGGAGGTGCTGCCGGGCGGGGAGGCCGAGGACGAGGGGGCCGTCGCGGCGGCGGTCCGCCAGTTCGCGCAGACCCTCTACCACCCGGTGGGGACGTGCGCGATGGGCGCCGGGCGAGACGCCGTGGTCGACCCGTCGTGCCGGGTCCGCGGGCTCGACGGCCTTCGGGTGGTCGACGCGTCGGTGATGCCGACCGTGCCGCGCGGGAACACGAACGCGCCGACGATCGCCGTGGCCGAGCGGGCGGCCGATCTCATCAGGGGCCGCGAGCCGCTCGCGAGCGAGCCGGGCCGCACGGCGACCGTGATCACCCTCGCCGACGTGGCCGCCGCCCGTGCAGCAGCGTCGTCGCCTTGAGCACCAGGGCGAGGTGCTCAGGCTTGCGGTCGAAGGTGGTCAACGGGACCGGGACCGAGAACAGCTGACGGGTGATCGCCTTGGGGCGGGTGAACTCGCGCAGCCCGTCCTCGCCGTGCACGCGGCCGAACCCGGAGTCACCGACGCCGCCGAAGGGCAGGCCAGGCACGAAGGCGAAGCTCCACACCGAGTTGACCGCGGTCATCCCCGAGCGCATCCGTCGGGCGAGCTCGACGCCACGGGTGCGCGAGAAGACGGCGCCGCCCAGGCCGTAGCGCGAGGCGTTGGCGCGGTCGACCGCCTCCTCGGCGTCGCGGACCCGGGTGATGGTCAGGGTCGGGCCGAAGGTCTCGTCGGTCACCGCGAGGCAGTCCTCGGGCGCGTCCTCGATCACGATCGGCCCGGCGAGGCGGTCGCGCACCCCCTCGAGGGAGCCGATCCGGAGCCGGCCGCCCCGCCCGAGCGCGTCCGCGACGTGCTCGCGGACGACCGACGCCTGCCGGGCCAAGGTCAGTGGCCCGTACGCCGCCTGCGGGTCCGACCCCGGTCGCAGGGCGGTGACCCTGGCCAGCAGACGCTCGACGAAGGCGTCGTACACCGACTGGTGGACGTAGGCGCGCTCGATGCCGATGCAGGCCTGGCCGGCGTTGGCGAAGGCACCCCATGCCGCCTGGTCGGCCGCAGCGTCGAGGTCGGCGTCGGCGTCGACGATGAGCGCGTCCTTGCCGCCGCACTCCAGCAGGACGGGGGTGAGCGTCTCGGCGCAGGTGGCCATGACCGTCTTCGCGGTCGCCGTCGACCCGGTGAAAGCGATCTTGTCGACCCCTGAGCGGCACAGTGCGGTGCCGGTAGACCCGTCACCGGTGACCAGCTGCAGCACGGGCTGCTCGGGCACGACCTCGCCGAAGGTCCGAACCAGCCACGACCCGACGGCGGGGGTGAGCTCCGAGGGCTTGAACACCACCGCGTTCCCGGCTGCGAGGGCGTAGACGATCGACCCCATCGGCGTGAACACCGGGAAGTTCCACGGCCCGATCACGCCGATGACGCCGAGCGGGAGGTACTCCAGCGTCGCGGCTTGGTTGATCATGAGCAGCGAACGGCGCACGTGGCGTCGGCGAAGCACCCGGGCCGCGTTGCGGGCGGCCCAGTCCATGTGGTCGACGCAGGCGAGGATCTCCAGCTGCGCGTCCGCCAGCGGCTTGCCGTTCTCCCGGTGCACCAGCTGGGCCAGCTCGTCCAGTCGGCGCACCACGACGCCCTTCCAGGCGAGCAGGCGCGCCCGGCGCTCCTCGGCGCCGATGTCCTCCCACCACCGGGCCGCGACCCTTGCCCGGTCGACGACCTCCGCCACGGAGGCCGCGTCGTGGACAGGGAAGACCTCGATGGCCTGCTCGGTCGCGGGGTCGTAGGTCGTCAGCACGCTCGTCATGGCGCTCCTCACCTCGGAAGGACAGTCTGCGACACTCCAGCGACGTCGTCACGGGAGGGTGGCATGCGGGTCGATCGGGTCGGGGTCGTCGGGCTCGGGACCATGGGCGCCGGCATCGTGGAGGTCTTCGCCCGCGCGGGCCTGCCCGTGGTCGGGGTCGAGGCGACGCCAGAGTTCCTCGAGCGGGGACGCGGGATCCTCGAGGCGTCCACGGGCCGGGCGCTCGCCCGGGGCCGGCTCTCGGAGGAGGACCGGGCCGCGTTGCTCGCCCGGGTGACCTGGAGCAGTGATGTCGGAGACCTGGCCTCGGTCGACCTCGCCGTCGAGGCCGTGCCCGAGGTCCTGGACCTCAAGCGAGAGGTGCTGGCCGCCCTGGACCGGGTCCTCGCGCCCGGTGCCGTCATCGCGACGAACACCTCCTCCCTGCCGGTGACCGACCTGGCGGAGTCGACCGGGCGGCCCGATCGAGTGGTGGGGATGCACTTCTTCAACCCGGCACCCGTGCTCCGTCTCGTCGAGGTGGTGACGACGGTGCACAGCGACCCTGAGGCGGTGGCGTGCGTGCGTGACCTCGCAGTCGCGGTGGGCAAGAGCCCGATCGTCGTGGGCGACCGTCCCGGCTTCGTCGCCAACGCGCTCCTGCTCGGCTACCTCGGCGACGCCGTCGCGCTGCTCGACGCCGGCCAGGTGGCTCGCGACGAGCTCGACGCCTCGCTGGTAGCGGCCGGGATGCCGATGGGACCACTCGCCCTGCTCGACCTGATCGGTCTGGACGTCGCCCTCGCCATCTTCGGGGTCCTGGCCGCGGCGTCGCCGCGCTACGTCGTTCCGCCGGGGCTCGCGGCCTTGGTGGCCGAGGGCCGGCTGGGGCGCAAGAGCGGACGCGGGTACTGGACCTACGAGCGTCCCGGCAGCGGGACCGTCGTCGACTCGGGTGGCGAGGCGGCGCCGGTGCCCGGGGTGGCCGACGCGCTCGTGCTGCCGTACCTCAACGAGGCGCTGCGCATGGTGCAGGACGGCTACGCGAGCGCCGATGACGTCGACACGGCCATGCGCGAGGGCTGCGGTTTCCCGCGCGGACCGGTCGAGGAGGCCGACGACCGGGGGCTTCCCGCTGTCGTGGCGGGCCTTCGACAGCTGGGCGTGGAGCCCGTCACCATGCTGGCGGACTACGTCGCCGCCGGCCGCCGCACGGTGCGACCCGCCTAGCCGGGGCGCCGGCCCCAGGCGCTGACCAGCGGAGCGGTCGCGAGGTCCATGGTGCCCGAGGCGATGTCGGCGAGGTGCCGGTCGATCTCGGCGTCGGTGGCGAGCCCGGCGACGAGGGTCCCGGATCTGCACCACGGTTGCCCGCTCGAGGGCAGTGCACGCGGGCGAGCAGGCAGCCGCCGTCCTCGCTCATCGACACCCCGTCAGGCCCCGACGGATGCGCGTACGTCGGCCGCGAAGGCGTCCACGTCGGCCTCGGTGACGTCCCAGGCGGCGACCCACCGGACCTCGCCGACAGAGGGGTCCCACACGTAGAACGGCCAGCGTGCCCGCAGCGCCTCGATGGCGTCGTCGGGCAGGCGGGCGAAGACGGCGTTGGCCTCCGGCTCTCGGCTGAGCTCGACCACGTCACGCACCCCGTCGGCGAGGAGTCGGGCCATGGCGTTGGCGTGCCCGGCCAGGTCGAGCCACAGGCCGTCGCTCAGCAGCGCCGTCACCTGGGCCGCGACGAAGCGGTGCTTGCTCGCGAGCTGCGTCGCCTGCTTGCGGACGTACCTCGCGTGCTCGGCGAGCCTGGGATCGAGCCAGACCACCGCCTCACCCATCATCGCGCCGTTCTTCGTGAACCCGAAGCTCAGCACGTCGACGCCACTCACGGCTCCGGCGACGTCGCCACCGAGTCCGGCGACGGCGTTGGCCAGCCGGGCGCCGTCCATGTGCAGCAGCAGGCCGTGCTCGTGGACGACGTCCGCCAGCTCCCGCAGCCGATCCGGTCGCCAGAGCGTGCCGACCTCGGTCGACTGGCTCACGCTCACCACACGCGGCTGCGTGTGGTGCTGGTCACCCACCCCGTGCATCGCGGCTTCGACCAGGACCGGGTCCAGCAGGCCGTCGTCGGAGGCGAGGGGCACCAGCGTCGAACCGCTGAACCGTGTCGGGGCCCCGCATTCGTCGACCGCGATGTGGGCCAGGTGAGTGCACAGCACCGACTCGTACGGGCGCAGCAGGGAGGCGAGTCCGACGACGTTGGCCCCCGTGCCGTTGACCGTCAGCAGGACCTCGGCGTCGGGGGCGGCGAGCACCTCGCGGATCTGCGCGACCGCCCGCTCGGTCCAGTCGTCGTCGCCGTAGGCCACGGCGTGCCCGACGTTGGCCGAGGCGAGTGCCTCGAGCACCCGCGGGTGGACGCCGGCGGCGTTGTCCGACGCGAAGCCGCGCCGTGAGGAGGGGTCGGCAGCTGCCACGCCTCGACACCCTGGCACGTCCGTGCGCGCGCCGGTGACCCGGCGCGCAGACTGGACCCATGCCTCGACGCCACTCACGGCGCCGCGAGCCCGCCGGCCCGCAGCCCGGGGGCGCAGCGCAGGCGGTGGAGACCCATCCCGACGGGGAGTGGGTGGTACGGCGCATCACCGGCTCGTCGTCGACGAAGACCTACCGCTGTCCCGGCTGCGACCAGGAGATCCGGCCGGCCACCCCGCACGTGGTGGCCTGGCCGCTGGACGAGGGGTCCGACAGATCCTCGGAGCGTCGGCACTGGCACACGCCCTGCTGGTCGGCCCGAGGACGCCGGGCGCCACGTCGGTAACCTCGCCCGACCATGGACGAGATCCGGGCCACCACCGTGCTGCCTGCGCAGCGGGAGCCGCTCACCCTGCTCACCTCCGACGGCTTGCGCCTGGTCGGCGAGCTGGCCACCCCCGAGGACCGGCCGCCGGTGGCCACCCTCGTCTGCCTGCATCCCCTCCCGACGCACGGCGGGATGATGGACAGCCACGTCCTGCGCAAGGCCGCGTGGCGCCTGCCCGCCCTGGCCGGGCTCGCGGTGCTGCGGTTCAACACGCGAGGCACGACGAGCGCGGCGGGCACGAGCGAGGGGCACTTCGACGGCGGGAACGCCGAGGGGCTCGACCTGCTCGCCGCTCTTGACACCGTGGCCGCCCGCGGGCTTCCCCGTGCCTGGCTGCTGGGCTGGTCCTTCGGCACCGAGGTGGCCCTGTGTCACGGCCTCGACCCGCGCGTCGTCGGGGCCATCCTGCTCTCCCCGCCGTTGCGCAGGGCGAGCGACGCCGACCTCGACCGGTGGGCGGCAGACGGCCGGCCGCTCGTCGCCCTGGTCCCGGAGCTGGACGACTACCTGCGACCGGATGCGGCACGCGAGCACTTCGCGCGCGTCCCCCAGGCCCAGGTCGTGGGGGTCGAGGGGGCCAAGCACCTGTGGGTCGGCGAGCCGTACGTCCGCCGGGTCCTCGACGAGGTGGTCGCGGTCGTGGTGGGCCCGCAGGCCGTACCGCTGCCGCACACCTGGCACGGCCCCATGCAGCGCCACGACGACCTGCGCGGCCCCACGTAGCGACCCGTCCAGGGCACCCTCGACGCCCGGCCCGCGAGGGGTCTAGCGAGCCGGCTCGACGAGCTCGACGAGGACACCCCCGGCGTCCTTGGGGTGCACGAAGTTGATCCGAGACCCCGATGTCCCGCGCCTCGGCTCGTCGTAGAGCAGGCGCAGGCCGCGGGCGCGGAGGTCAGCGCTGGTGGCGTCGATGTCGTCCACGGTCCAGGCCTGGTGGTGCAGCCCCGGGCCGCTCCTGTCGAGGAAGCGGGCGATCACCGACTCGGCGGTCATCGGCGCCAGCAGCTGCAGGCGGGCACCGGGCCCGTCGACGTCGGGCGCCGCGGCGAGCATGGCCTCGCGGACGCCCTGCTGCTCGTTGTCCTCCTCGTGGACGGTGACCAGACCGAAGGTCTCGGCGTAGAACGCCTTGGCGGCCTCGAGGTCGGCCACCGCCACCCCCACGTGGTCGATTCGTGTGATCACGAGCTCCTCCTCCGGCGGCCGGCGGCCCTTGGCTCGGTATCGTGGCAGGAGGACCCCGTGCGGTCAGGAGGCTTCTGTCCCTATGTCTGTCACCAGCTCCGCCAGCTCGAACCCCTCGGTCATCCTCGCCGGCGCCCGTACGCCCGTCGGCCGGCTGCTCGGCTCGCTCAAGGGCTTCTCGGCTCCCGAGCTGGGGGGCATCGCCATCACGGCGGCTCTCGACCGTGCCGGCGTCCGCGGCGACCAGGTCGACTACGTGATCCTCGGCGAGGTCCTGCAGGCGGGCGTCGGCCAGCTGCCCGCCCGCCAGGCGGCGGTCAAGGGGGGCATTCCCATGGACGTGCCCTCGATGCTGGTGAACAAGGTCTGCCTGTCCGGGCTGGACTCGATCGCGCTGGCCGACCAGCTCATCCGCGCGGGTGAGTTCGAGATCGTCGTCGCCGGCGGCATGGAGTCGATGACGCGCGCGCCCCACCTGCTCACCGGCATGCGCGAGGGTGTGAAGTACGGCGACTCGACCGTCGTCGACTCGATGGCCTACGACGGGTTGTTCTGCGCCTTCGACCAGGTGCCGATGGGGCTGTCCACGGAGCGCTACAACGCCAGGTACGCGCTGACGCGCGAGGAGCAGGACGCGTTCAGCGCGCGCTCGCACCAACGGGCCGCGCAGGCCGCGAAGAACGGCCTCTTCGACGAGGAGATCGTCCCGGTGCAGATCCCCCAGCGCGGCGGGGAGCCGCTCGCATTCGCCGAGGACGAAGGGGTGCGCGCCGACACCACCGTCGAGTCGCTCGGCCGGCTGCGCCCGGCCTTCGCCAAGGACGGGACGATCACCGCCGGATCGGCGTCCCAGATCTCCGACGGAGCGTGCGCCGTCGTCGTCACGAGTCGGGCCAAGGCCGAGGAGCTGGGACTGGGCTGGATCGCGGAGATCGGTGCCCACGGAGTCGTGGCCGGACCGGACGCCAGCCTGCACGAGCAACCCGCGAACGCGATCGAGAAGGCGCTCGCCCGAGAGGGCTTGACGCCCGCCGACCTCGACCTGGTCGAGATCAACGAGGCCTTCGCGGCGGTCGGCCTGGTGTCGCAGCGCAGGCTCGGCCTGGGCGACGAGCAGGTCAACGTCAATGGGGGTGCCATCGCCATCGGTCACCCGATCGGCATGTCGGGGGCCCGCATCGCCCTGCACCTCGCCCTCGAGCTGCGTCGTCGTGGCGGCGGGCTCGGCGCTGCGGCCCTGTGCGGCGGCGGGGGCCAGGGCGACGCCCTGCTGCTGCGGGTGCCCTCGTCCTGAACGAGCCCGCGGCGCCCGAGGTCGCCGCACTCCTGCAGCAGGCGCGTGCGGGGCAGGCACGGGCCCTCGCCCGCCTGGTGAGCCTGCTCGAGCGCCCCGACGGCCCCCACCGGGAGATCGCCGTCGCGCTGGCACCCTACGGCGAGCGCGCGCGTGTCATCGGTGTCACGGGCGCACCCGGCGTCGGCAAGTCCACGACGACCTCGGCCCTGGTGCGCCACCTGCGCAGACGCGGTGAGCGGGTGGGTGTCATCGCCGTCGACCCGTCCTCGCCGTTTAGCGGGGGCGCGCTGCTGGGCGACCGGATCCGCATGCAGGAGCACGCGACCGACCCGGCCGTCTACGTCCGCTCGATGGCGGCTCGAGGCCATCTCGGCGGCCTCGCCGTGGCCACACCGGCGGTGCTCCGCCTGCTCGACGCCGCAGGGTTCGACACCGTTCTCATCGAGACCGTCGGCGTGGGGCAGTCCGAAGTGGAGGTGGCCGGCACCGCCGACACCGTCCTCGTCCTGCTGGCGCCTGGCTCCGGCGACGCGGTCCAGGTGGCCAAGGCCGGGCTCCTCGAGGTCGGGGACGTGTACGCGGTGAACAAGGCCGACCGTGACGGGGCGGAGGCGGTGGTCAAGGAGCTGCGCCAGGTGCTCGGCGTGGTACCACGCGCGGCCGCCGACTGGGCGCGCCCAGTCGTGCGCACCGTCGCCACGACGGACGAGGGGATCCCCGACCTCCTGGCCGCCCTCGACGCCCACGCCGCCTGGGCCGGTCGCAGCGGCGAGCTGGCCCGCCGGCGCGAAGCCCGCGCGGCCAGGGAGATCGCCGCGCTAGCCCTCGCCCACCTGACCCGCTCCGCGGTACCCGAGCTCGACGGGCAGCAGCCGCTCACCGAGCTGGCCCGCCGCGTCGTTGCCGGGGAGCTGGACCCGTGGACCGCCGCGGACCTGCTCCTCGCGGCCCGAGCCGACTGAGCGCGGCACCGGCCACCAGCCGCACCGGGTCCGCTTCGTCTCGACGCCCGCGCGGACACCGGGCGCGACGGGTCGGCCGCCGCTGGGTGAGAATGCCGCCATGACCCAGCCGAGCTTCGCCGCCTACGGTGCCGTCGACCTGGCGGCGCTCGCCGCCCAGCGAGCCGCCGAGGAGCGCGCCCAGGCCCGTGCCCACCAGCAGGCCGAGGGCGGTTCCCCGGCGCCCGTCGTGGTGGACGTCACCGAGGGCAGTTTCCAGGCGGAGGTCGTCGACCGGTCGATGACCGTTCCGGTCGTCCTGGACTTCTGGGCCACCTGGTGCCAGCCGTGCCGGACGCTCTCCCCGATCCTCGAGCGTGCGGCCGAGGCCGACGACGGCGCCTGGGTCCTCGCTCGGATCGACGTCGACGCCAACCAGCGACTGGCCGCCGCCGCCCAGGTGCAGTCGATCCCGACCGTGCACGTGGTCTGGCAGGGCCAGCTCGTGCCCGGCTTCACCGGGGCGCTCCCCGAGCCCGACGTGCGGGCCTTCCTGGACCAGGTCAAGCAGCTCGCGTCGGCCGGTGCGGGGGAGCCCGTCCAGGGCGTCGACCCGCACCTCGACGCCGCGGCCGACGCCCTCGACGCGGGGGACCTCGACGCCGCCGAGGCGGCGTACCAGGCCCTGCTCGCCGAGCGGCCCGGCGACGCCGATGCCCGTGCGGGGCTGGCCACGGTGGGACTGCTGCGCCGGGTGGCTGGACGAGCGCCCGAGGTGGTCCTCGCGGAGGCGGGGCGAGACCAGGCGGTGGGGCCGCAGCTGGCCGCGGCGGACATCGAGTTCGCGACCGGCAACCTCGACGCCGCCTTCGACCGGCTCGTGGCCGGTGTCCGGCGAAGCTCGGGGGAGGAGCGCGAGGCCTACCGCGGGCGGCTGGTCGAGTTCTTCGAGATGCTCCCGCCCGATGACGCCCGGGTCGCGCGGGCACGTACGGCGCTGGCGTCCGCCCTGTTCTGACGTCCCGGTGCGCGACTGCTGCGCACGCTGAGTGCTCCTGTGCACGCTGAGTATTCCTGTGCACAGTGAGTGCTCCTGTGCACAGTGAGTGCTCCTGTGCACGTTGAGTGCTCCTGGGCACGCTGAGTGCTTCTGGGGCTGACCGCCTTACGGCATCCGGGTGATGTCGTACGCCGGACCACGCCGCCTCACCCGATCGGGCGAGAAAAGGTCCTGACCTGGGGCCGATCCGTTAGCCACAACGCAATCGGCCAGGGTGCGGGCCAGACCGGTGGTCCGCGGGCGAGAAAGCATCGACGGTGGTCCCGTTGGGGAGCGGGCGCCCTCGGCGCGGGGACCTGGTCCTGGAGAACGGGACCTCTGCGCCATGAGCTCTGGGCACCTCGCGCCCCCATCTCCCCTCAGCACCCTCTCGCTCGCGCGGCTGCGGGCGGCCACCGGCCACGCCCGCCGGGTCACTCCCCTGCAGTGGGGGATCTCCCTCACCCTCGCCGCGCTCGTCCTGCTGGGCTTGCTGACCCCGCTGACGCTCGGCGGCCAGGGGCGCGCTCAGGCATCGGTGACCCTGCGCTCCGGTGTCTACTGCGACGGCCTCAAAGCGGCCTGCACGGACACCTTCGCGACCTGGCGCGGCCAGCCGGTCCGCTCGACGCTGACCTTCTTCCCGGACTCCACGTGGTCTGACATCGAGGGCCCGGACTGGTGGTACCAGGGTTGGCTCAGCAACCCCTATCGCAGCGTCGCCGTCGTCACCATCCCCATGCTCCCGGCCAAGGGCACCAGCGCCGACCCGACGCCCACCCTGGAGGAGGGAGCTGCCGGGGACTACGACGCCTACTGGAAGGTGGTGGCGCAGCGGCTGGTCGCCAACGACATGGCGGGCGTGACGATCCGGCCCGGCCACGAGCTCAACGGCAGCTGGTACCGATGGGCCGCCCAGAAGGACCCCGCGGCCTACGCCGGCTACTTCCGGCAGATCGTCACCACCATGCGCAGCGTGCCCGGTGCGAACTTCTCCTTCGACTGGAACGTCGCGGTCGGAGGCGACTCCTGGGACGCCACGGCGGCCTGGCCCGGCGACGCCTACGTCGACACGGTCGGTCAGGACGTCTACGACGTGAAGTGGGGCGACTCATCAGCGAGCCCCCAGACGAGGTGGAACGCCCTGCTGAACGGCGGGAAGTTCCACGAGGGCCTGCAGTTCTGGGCCAACTTCGCGGCGGCCCACGGCAAGCCGATCTCCTTCGCCGAGTGGGCGCTCGTCGCGGCAGGCGCGTCGATGGCCAACGGGGGTGAGGGCAAGGACGATCCGTACTTCATCCAGCAGATGCACACCTGGTTCGTCACCCACCCCACGGCCTTCGAGATCTACTTCGACCGGACGGCCACCGACGGCGACCACGTGCTCAACGGCGGCAAGTTCCCGCAGTCGGCCACCGTGTACCGCCAGCTGTTCTCCAGCTCGTCGACGGTGAGCCTGCCCAGTTCGTCATCGTCGGCTGTCTCATCGTCGGCTGGGTCATCTTCCTCGGCCGCAGCGTCCGGCTCGGCCGCGTCGAGTGACCCGGTCTCCAGTGACCCGGTCTCCAGTGACCCGGCCTCCAGTGACCCCGCGAGCGACCCAGCCGCGAGCGGCTCATCGACCGACCCCACGCCCGCTGGCTCGACGCCTGCCGACTCGACGTCAGCGGGAGCCCCGAGCCCTGCCCCGTCGAGCGTCGGCGCGACGACCGCATCCGCCCCTGTGAGCCACCGGGTCCTCCTGCGGGTCAGCGGCAAGGCCGACCGGGCCGGCGCCCGACCGCTGTGGGGCCGGACCCTCCACGGCAACAGCTACGTGTTCGCCACGGCGCCCTCGGCCCGTGAGGTGGCCTTCTACCTCGACGACGTCCATCGGCGCCACCGACCGATGCGGCTGGTGAGCAGCGCGCCGTTCGACCTCCAGGGGACCAGCGAAGGCCTGGGCCGGCCGTGGCGCACCTGGCGACTGACCACTGGGACCCACACGCTGACTGCGGTGGTGTGGCTGCGCGACGGGTCGACGGTGGTCCGCACGGCCCGCTTCCACGTCATCGGCCGGGTCGCCCCGGCGTACCGGACCGTGCTCGCCGTGACGCGCTTCGACACGCGCACCCACGCGCACCGGCTCGCCGGCACGGTGGTGAGCGGTGAGGAGTACGTCTACCTGTCGGCGCGGCGCCCCTCGTCGGTCGCCTCGGTGAGCTTCTACCTCGACGACCCCCACCGCCGCTCGCCGGCGGTGCGTCGCGACTCGCGGCGCCCCTTCGACCTGGTCGGCTCCTCCGGCGGCAAGGCGCTGGGCCTCGACACCGGCCTGATGCGGACCGGCTGGCACTCACTGATGTGCGTCATCCACTGGAAGGACGGCACCGTCACCACCCACCTCGTGCGGTTCCGCGTCGTGCGCTGAGCCCGATGCCGTGGTCCGAACGGGTGTCCGGGGCTCAGCCGTTGGGTCCGGGTTGGGTCCCGGGCGAAGCGATCGGACCCTGTGCCGACCTATAGTGACCGTCGGTGACCGTACGTCGGGGGGCCGGCTGCGCCGCGGTCGTGAGGGGGAGGAGCCACTCCTGAGAAGCGTCATGGTGACCAAGTTCGTCCCGTCGCCGGCGAACTCGGGGGGCAAGCTCCGCTCGCTCGCGATCGCGCGTCGCCTGGCCGCGATCAGCGACGAGCTGGTCCTGTGCTGCTTCTCCGACGCGACGGGCGACCCGGTGGCGCTGCGCGAGCTCGGCATCGACGTGCGGACGGTTCCCTGGCGACCCGACCTCCCGCACGTCGTGCGGGGTATCGCGCGGACCCACACCGGCTCCGCGGGACGGTTCTGGGACAAGGACCTCGCGGCGCTGGTGCACGACGCGACGCGGGAGAAGCCCACGGACCTCCTGCAGGTCGAGTACTCCCAGCTCGCGTCCTATCTGCCGGTCGGCGCGGCGCGGCGCAAGGTGCTGGACTTCCACAACATCGAGTCCTCGCTCGCCCTGAGCTTCGCGCGAAGCAGCAAGACCCTGAAGGGCCGCCTCGCCTACGCCGAGGCGCCGATGCTGCGCCGCAGGGAGCGGATCGGAGCCGAGCAGGCCGACCTCGTGTCGGTCGTGAGCCGGATCGACGCCGAGCGCATGCCCGGCCGTCCCCGAGAACTGATCATCTGCCCCAACGGGTGGGAGCCGACCGAGCCGCTGCCCGCGTCGGACGAGCCCCTCGCGATCTTCGTCGCGCTCATGGGGTGGAAGCCGAACATCGACGCCGCACTCTGGCTCGGCCGTGAGGTCTGGCCCCGGGTGCGTGAGCGCATGCCGGAGGCACGGCTGGCCCTCGTCGGACGTGAGCCCGCCGCCGAGGTGCGTGCCCTGGCCGCGCCGGACGTGGAGGTCACCGGGACCGTTCCCGACGTCCGGCCGTACCTCGCCCGGGCCAGGGTCGCCGTGGCGCCGCTCCTCTCCGGCGGCGGGACCCGGCTGAAGGTGCTCGAGGCGCTGGACGCCGGCCGGCCGATCGTGTCGACCACCATCGGCATCGAGGGCCTGGAGGACCTCGTCGGGGACGCTGCTCTCGTGGCCGACGAGCCGGACGCCTTCGCCGAGCGTGTCGTCGAGATGCTGTCGGACCCCGACCGCGCGGCCAAGGCCGGCGACGTGGGGCACCGACTGGTCGCGGAGCGCTACTCCTGGGACCGCGTGCTCGCCCCCTGGCTCGAGCGGATCGGGTGATCCGGCGATGCGCGGCGGGAGCCTGGTGTTCCTCTTCGAGCTGGTCATCTTCGGCGTCTGGGCGTACTACCGCGAGCGGGCCGGCCGAGGCGTGCACGTCGTCCTCACCCTGTGGTGGGTGGCGCTGCTCGACACCGTCTTCTACGCCGACACCGACGCGAGCTTCCTCAACGGGTTCTTCCATCCGGCCGTGCTCGGGCAGAACGTCCGACTGGTGCAGCTGCTCATCCCCGTCGCGTTCGCCGCGCACGTCGCCTGGGCCGGCTGGCCGCGCCGATGGGCGGTCTCGGCGCCATGGTGGTGGGCGTTCGCCGTATGGACGGTCTACTGCCTGTTCAGCGGCATCGTGCAGCATCACGCCGGAGCCCTGATCTTCCGGCAGGCGTCGATCCTCATCTACGTGATCATGATGCTCGCCCTGACGGCGGCCGTGCCGGTCGAGCAGTATCTCGATGAGAAGCGCTTCACCCGTTTCGTGGGCTGGGCGGCGGCCATCGGCGGCACGATGCTCGTGCTGACCGAGGCGGGGGTCAGTCACACGACGAACGCGATCCCGGGCCTGCCCCTGTTCCAGTTCGGCCAGCTCGGGCCGGACGCGGCTTCGCTGTTCCCCGCCATCGGGGTGATCGGCTTCCTCGTCGAGCTGTCCCGCCCGCGTCGCCGGCGTCCGTGGTTCCTGGCCGCCTGCGTGGTGCTGATCCTGACCCATCTCGCGTCCACGCAGCGCGCAGAACGGCTGGACCTCTACGTGACGATCCTGGTGGTCCTCCTGCTCTGCCTGTACCCAGCGCGCCGCAACCTTCGGCTGAGCCGGTTCGCGGTGGGCGCCACCCTGGTGGGTGCGGCGACCCTCGTCCTCGCGGTGCCGATGTTCCTCGCGGGAGTGCAAGGCGCCACGGCGGGGCAGGCCGCGGTCGTCAAGGTGCCGCTGGCCCAACAGACGCTCACCGCGCTGAACCCGAGCCACCGGGTCGGGTCTGTCCAGTCCCGGTACAACCAGTGGGACGTCGTCATCCCGTTGATCGAGCAGCGGCCGATCATCGGGTACGGCCTCGGGGACACGTTCGTGCACTACGAGGAGGGTCTGCGCCAGGACGTCACGATGGACATCACGCACGACATCTTCCTCGACATGCTCTACCGGGGCGGGATCGTCGGCCTGGTCATGTTCGTCGGCGCGGTCGCATCCGTCATCAACGCCGGCGTGCTCGTCTGGCGCCGCCACCTGCGGCCGTACGTCGCCGCGCTGGCCCTCGGCGCCACCGCCGCTCTGGTTGGCCTCATCGCCCGTGGGCTCGTCGAGTCGGTCTTCGAGAAGTACCGCCTCGCCGTCGGCATGGGCGTCCTCATCGGCCTCATCCTCTCTGCGCGCAGCTCGCTCGGCCCGGCCACCTGGCCGGACCGTGAGGAGGAGCGCGCCGAGCCGGACGTCGAGCCCGTGGCCCGCTGAGGCCCGGTGGAGCATCGTGACGACGCTGACCTACGACGAGTACCGCGCCCGCCGGCGCATCGACGTCCTCGACGGCCTGCGCGCCATCTCGATCGTCCTGGTGATGACGGCGCACCCCGCCTACCGGCACGTGTGGCCGGCCTTCCACGGCAAGACCGGGGTGACGATCTTCTTCGTCCTCAGCGGCTACCTGATCACCACTCTCGCCCTGCGTGAGGAGCAGACCTCCGGCCGTCTGGACCTCGCCGGGTTCTACGTCCGACGGGTGTTTCGCATCTACCCGCTCTACCTGGCGATCCTGGCGCTGTACGCGATCCTCATCCTCGGGCTGCACCAGCAGCCCGACCGCCGAGCAGCCTTCGTGTCGAACATCCCCGAGTACCTGCTCTTCCTGCCCGAGCACGCGGTCTTCTTCCCCTACCACGGTCACACCGCGCCCTTCGACGGCTCCTGGTCGCTGGGGATCGAGGAGAAGTTCTACTTCTTCTGGCCGCTGCTCGGCTTCGTCCTGCTGGCGCACCGCTTCCGCGGACGTCTGCTCTTCCTCTCGATCGTGGCGGCGCTCTTCTTCGTCGTGCCCTGGACCATCCACGGGCAGTGGGGCCTCGCGCTCGAGTCCTACGTGCACATCGCGCTGGGCTGCATCGTCGCGCTGCTCCTCCACAACCGACGGACCTACGACGCCCTGAGACGCCTCGGCGAGCCCCTGCCGCTGGCGCTGGCCATCGTCGTCGTGGTCGTCGCGCAGTTCTCCACGAACGCCGTCGAGAACGGCGGGTACCTCTACAGCGTTTTCGGGCTGCTGATCCTCCCGGCCTTCGTCGGCTGCGTCGTCACCAACACCAGGGTGGCGGCGGCCCTCACGCTGGGCCCGATGCTGTTCCTCGGCCGGATCTCCTACGCCCTCTACCTGACCCACAACTTCGGCCTGAACTTCTCCGAGGCGCACTTCCCCCACACGCCTTTCGGCGGCTTCTCCCGGTCCCTCGTCACTACGTTCGTCGGGCTCTCCCTCGGGGTGCTGATGGCCTACGCGATGCACCGGGCGATCGAGCTGCCGTTCCTGCGTGTCGGCCGCCGCATCACGGGCCACGGCACCGGCCAGGCACCGATCCGGCCCGCCGACCGATCGGCCGCCGACTCCGCCGAGGACGAGGCGAGGATCCGCGCGACCCGCGGCGGCCGGCACGCGCGACGGCCTCGCGCCGAGGGAGCGCTCGCAACCGAGCCGCTGCCTCAGGCGGAGATCACCCGCGGCTGAGGCGGCGTCAGCGGCCGCGCAGCCGCTGGCGGGCGACCTGGGCCACCCGCTGCCAGAAGCCGACGCCCCATCCGACATGCATTGCGACGAAGGCGGGAGCCACGTATCGACGAGCCTTCGGGTCGACCTGCTTGGCCGTCTGGGCGGTGGCGACACCGAGCCCGAGGACGTACGGGGCCGCCAGCGCCGCTCCGGCGGCCGGCCGGCGAAGGGACACCGCCGCCGCGGCACCCAGCATCAGGACGAGGGCGGGCGCGGCCAGGTGCCGCGGTCGCAGCGACGCGGGGTGCTTGAGCGCGACCATGACCTTGCCGCCGCCGTAGCGCCGGTACTGCTTGTACAGGGCGCCGATCGACTGCCGGCACTCCCAGTCGATGCGCATCGCGGGGTCGAAGAGGATCCGGTGCCCCGCAGCACGGAGCCGGTAGTCGAGCTCGAAGTCCTGGTTGACCACCAGCTCCTCGTCCCAGCCGCCCATCGACCGCAGGAGGTCCACCGGATAGGCGCCGAAGGGGACGTGCTCGACGTCCGCGACCTCCTCGCCCCAGTGGTAGGTCGAGCCACCGACTCCGAAGCGAGAGGCCATCGCGGCGGCGACCGCCCGCCCGGCCGGCGTGTGCCCGACGCCGTCCTTGCGGCCCCCGACACCGCCGTAGCGGCCGGTGCGCAGGTGGGCGACGGCCAGGCGGACGTACTCGGGCGGCACCTCCGCGTGCGCGTCGACGCGCACCAGCCAGCGCGACCGGGCCTCCGCCAGGGCCACGTTGAGCGAGACCGGGATGATGCGACGAGGGTTGTGGAGCAGCCGTACCCGAGGGTCGCGGTCGGCGTACTCCGCAACGATGTCGGGGGTGCGGTCGGTCGAGTCGCCGTCCACGACCAGCACCTCGATCGCGGTCCAGTCCTGGGCGAGGATCGAGTCGAGGCAGGCGCCGATGGCGTTCTCCTCGTTGCGCGCCGGGACGACGACGCTGACCAGCTCCTCCGCGTCGCTCACCTCGCCCGTCGCCGGCCAGGCCGGCCGCAAGGCCCAGACCCGGCGGATCGGCTCGGGTGCGCCGTCCTCGGCGGACCTCTCGTCGTCGGACCAGTCCCGGACTGCAGCGGACATCGCGTGGTTCCCTCCCCGTGCGGGGCTCTCCGCGCACCGCGGTCACACCGTAGCGTCGCGCGACCCGCTCCGCGCCCCCGGCCGCACCACCTCGACCCGATGGGACCAGCCGACCTCCTCCCAACGGACGAACCTGGTGGTCCATCCGGGCGTTCGGACCGAGTCGCTCTCGCGAAGCCCCTGGAGGCACGTCGTAGAGTGAAGCCACGGCGGGGGAGGCCGCATTCGCCCCTGTCGTGGCCGCGATCTGATGGTCGTCGCCTTCGACCACCGAGGGGAAGTGACAGGGTGGAGTCGGGCCGGTTGTGGGCGTCGATCTCCCGGCACTGGCTGCTGTGGATCGTCGTCTTCGTGCTCGTCCTCGGCGCGGCCGTCGCGGCTGCCTTCCTGCCGAAGCCGACATATCAGGCGACGGCCACCTTCGGACTGGTGCCGCAGCAGCCGACGAGCAGCCCGACCGTCGCACCGCAGGCGTCGCTGGCGCAGTCGCTGGTGGGCAACTACCTGGCGCAGATCGACAGCAAGACGACCGAGACCAAGATCCGGGCCCTGATCACCGGACCGGAGAAGACCGTCGCCTGGACGGCGACCGGCGTCAACGACCCGGGCACGCTGGTTCTGCGCGTCCAGGTGTCCAGCCAGGACTCCTCGGTCGTCGCCTCCGTCGCCAACGCCTACGTGCGGCAGTTCACCAACACGACCACGGCTCCCCCCGGTGTGAGCGTCGTGCAGTACGACGTGGCACGGACGCCGACCGCGCCGGTCTCACCGAACAAGAAGCTGCTCCTCGGCGCGGGTCTCGTGCTCGCGGTCGTCCTCGCGTCCGCGGCGGCCCTGCTCGCCGGGGACACGCCGAAGGGTCCGCGTCAGCAGCGTGGTTCACGCACGGGTGCGCCCACCCAGGTGCCGCCGGTCGGCTACGACGTACCGACGGATGGCGAGCGCACGGCCGAGCCCATCCGGGGCTGAGGAAGAGACAGCTCGGGGGCGTCGGCCGGGCGGGTTCGACCGTCGCGGCGAGAACCAGACGAACGAGGGGATGGGGCAGATGGACGTCACGACGACCGTGTCGTCGTTCAAGAAGACGCTGCGCACGGGGGAGCGCCTGGTCAAGCGCACGTCGGAACCGGTGTGGCGCTATGGGTTCAACGCCGGCCCGACGCGCGACTTCCGCCGACACCCACCGGCGCTGGGGGACGAGGCGCGCCGAGTGCTCGCCGACCTGGATCGCGACGGGCTGGCGCTGAGCACCCTGGCGGACCTGACGGGCGACCCTGACCTGCTGGGTCGCCTGCAGGCGGAGGCGGCCCGCCTCGAGGAGGCGAGGGCCGTCGACCTGGAGCGGCGCCGGCAGCGCATCGCCACCGCGGACGTCGGGGGGCCCAAGGACAAGGAGTTCGTCATCGAGCTCCTCGACTCACGTCGTCCGGTCATCGACCCGAAGGGCCTGCTCGCCCAGACCGCCCTCAACGACCAGCTGCGGGGTGTCGCGGACGCCTACTTCGGCATGCGCACCCGCGTGTCGGACATCAACTTCTGGCGCAACCTCCCGACGCCACTTCCCCCGCGGTCCTCGCAGCTGTGGCACCGTGACCTGCCCGAGGACTACTTCATCCTCAAGCTGTTCGTCTACCTCGAGGACTGCTACGAGGGGAACGGTCCCTTCACCTACCTGGTCGGGACGCACGGCAAGGGCGACCGCCGCCTGCAGCTCCCGGCGCAGGACGACGGCCAGACCATGCGCAGCACCGACGACGCGCTGGCGCAGGCGGGGGTCCTGGACCGGATGCGGGTCTGCACCGGCAAGGCCGGCTCGGTCGTCTTCGCCGACACCGTCGGCTATCACAAGGGCGGGTGGGTGCAGGAGAAGGGCCGTCTGCTCTTCCACGTCCTGTACTCCTCGCGCGCGGCTCACCCGAACCGCATGCTGGGCCTCCCGCACGGGGTCCGACGCTCGGACTGGGCGGACGACCTGGTCTTCGACCGCCACGCCGTGGGTCGCCCCGAGGTCCCTGAACCGGCTTCGCTCAACTAGCGCTTCGCACGTCGAGGGGCCGTCGGCAAGGCGTCGACGGCCCCTCGAGCTGCGTCTGCGCGTCCGGCGGATCTCCCACGCCTGCCCGGGGCCCCCGCAGCCTCACTCCCAGGTGACGTCTCTACGGACCACGCGGGCCGGGACGCCCGCCGCGAGGGCGGCGGGCGGGACGTCGTCGATGACCAGGGCCCCGGCCGCGATCACCGCGCCGTCGCCGATCGTCACGCCCTTGAGCACAGTGGCTCCGCTCCCGATCCAGACGTGGTCTCCGATTCGGACCGGGCTGGTCGTCGACTGGCCGTCGAGGCTGTGGTAGTCGGTGTCGAGGATGCGAACGTCCCACGAGATCGCGCACCCGCGGCCGATCTGGACGCTGCGCTTGGCCATGATCTCGGTACGTCGGTTGAGGTAGGTGTCGGCCCCGATGGTGATCGACGCTCCCGGGGCGTCGAGGAACAGCCGCACGTCGTCGTGGAGGCGAACGCCGGCCCCGAGCTCCACTCTGCCGTCAGGGAAGGGCCGGTTCACCCGTACCCGTCGTCCCACTTTGAGCCGGCCGTCGCTTCGCTGGATCCGGCGTGCAAACCACGCACCCCGGACGAACTGCCCAACTCGGGCGCGGGCATGTCGGCGCCTCGCGGTGTCGGTCAGGAGGCCGGTGATGCTCCCGGCGGACCCAGCGGCTTCGCCCACAGCCGTGCCTCCACAGATTTCTCGGGTGACGTGCGCCACACCGGATCGCGACTCCACGCGAGCCTAGCGGCGTCCCGGTCCGGGTCTCACGGACCGTGACGAACCCGCCGTGACCATTCCGTGATCGTCGTTATCTCGCCGTGATGACCTGCGCAGATGGCGGACAGTGACCTGCGCGAAGCGTGAGCGTCCCGGCGCGGCCTCTGTGGGCCGAGGCGGCTACGGCCTGTGGACAACGTCTGCCGGCGACACCAGCTGGGTCACGGATGAGGAGAAGTCGAGGTGCAACACCCATTCCTGAGGTTTGGCAAGGCTGCACGGATCCCTTACGGTGTTGCTCGCATCGTCCGAACGGAGGATGCCGCACCAGGGTGAGCGCCACCCCTCCTGTCCCACCCGCCGGTGTGTTCCCCGTCTCGAAATATGGACAGGATCGGGGGCACGGACCCGCTCCAAGGGCTCCGTGGCAGGGCTTCCCCGCCTTTCCCCAACCCCCATCAGCCAGCGTCGGCGCGTCCCGGCCCCTCAGGGCTCGGGACGCGTGTGGTCCTGGCTCACCCCGGTGGCGCTAGGGAAAGGCACCCACATGCGCGTAATCCATGCGTCTCGGCCAGTTGCCGAGCACGGCGTCCGTTCCACCAAGGTGTGGGCAGCGCTCGCGGCCGTGCTGGTCGCGGTCGTGTCGGCCGGCGTGCTCCTCGCCAACGGCCCTGGCAGTGGGGCGGCCTCCGCGGCCGGACCCTCGTGGCAGTCGGGTGTCTACGTCGGTGGCTGCAACTCGACGGCCATCAACCAGTTCAAGACCTGGCGCGGCAAGAGCGTCGCCCGCGGGATGGTGTTCCTCGGGTCCAGCTGGGCCTCCATCGAGAACCCGACCAGCGCGGCGAGCTGCTTCAAGTCCCTCGGGATACCGGTGACCTTCTCGGTGCCCATGCTCCCGTCCAGCGGCGCCAGCATCACCACGGGTGCGACCGGTGCGTACAACAAGTACTGGCTGGCGCTGGCCAAGAACCTGGTCAGCATGGGCCAGGCCAACGCCGACCTCCGGATCGGGTGGGAGATGAACGGCTCCTGGTTCAACTGGAGCGCGCGCAGCAACCCGACGGCGTGGAAGAACTACTGGATCCAGATCGTCAAGACCATGCGTACGGTCTCCGGGCAGCACTTCACCTACACCTGGGCGCCGGGCAACGGCCAGACGTTCGCGGTCGAGAACGCCTACCCCGGGGATGCCTACGTCGACTACATCGGTCAGAGCCTCTACGACGACTCGTACTCGACGACCAACCCGCAGACCCGCTGGAGCCAGCTGCTCAACGGGTCGCACGGGCTGGCCTGGCAGGCATCCTTCGCCGCGGCCCACAACAAGAAGCTCGCCTACCCCGAGTGGGCCCTGGCGACGCCGAGCAGCTTCAGCGGCCACGGCGGTGGAGACGACCCCTACTTCATGCAGCAGTTCTACAACTTCCTCAAGGCGCACAACGTGGCCTACGAGACCTACTTCGACGCCGACCACTCGCCGAACGTGCACCGCCTGAACGTCGGGACGTCGACCAGCGGCAACTTCAAGAACGCGGCGGCCTCGTACCGCTCGCTGTGGAGCGGCGTGTCCACTCCGGCGGCCACGACGACCACGTCGAGCACCAAGGCGTCGTCGTCCAGCGCGAAGCCGTCCGCCTCGACGAGCAAGTCGTCGAGCTCCTCGAAGGCGCAGCCGACGTCGACCAGCAAGGCGACCGTGACGGCGTCCTCGACGGCGCAGCCCACGACGGCGTCGTCGACGGCCAAGGACACGCTGCTCTACAGCACCAAGGCCAACCGTTCCTCACCCCATCTGCTCAACGGCGCGACGATCACGGGGACGGTGGCGATCTTCGTGACCCCGTCGAGCTCGGCGAAGAAGGTGACGTTCACCCTGGACGGCAAGACCGCACGGGTGGAAGGCGACGCCCCGTACGACTTCGCCGGCACGGCGTACTCCAACGCCAACCTGCACAGCTTCGCCTCCCTCGCCAAGGGCAAGCACACCGTCACGGCCGTGATCGCCTTCAGCAACGGGACCAGCAAGACCGTGAGCGCGTCCTTCACCCGCTGACCGAAGCGTCGGGACAGGCGTCGGCGGCACCCCTCACCAACGGGGGTGCCGCCGACGCCTGTCCGTTCGTCTGACACTCGATCGGCGCAACGGCTCCTGGCCGGACCCCGATCGACGTAGAACCATGGACGCGGGGCCGGGCGCGCGGGGTGGGCGTCCGGCCCTGCCAGGGCCGCGCGGGCCTCGCGCGGGTGCGCCACAATGGTGGTTCGACCGACGTCGTCTCCCGAGGGGGTGCCGTGACCGCCACCGACACCTCCGCGGTCGCGGACGTGGGCGGCGCGGCGAGCGACGGGGAGGAGCCTCCGGCCTCACCGAGCCTCGAGGGTGGCAGCGGGCTGCCGCAGAACCTGGGGCGCAACGTCTTCGTCAACTACCTCGCCGTGGTGGCGATCAGCGTCACCGCGCTGGTCACGACGCCGGTCCTCCTGCACCACCTCGGCACCGCGGCCTTCGGCGTCTATGCCCTCGCGGGCAGCGTGGTGGCCTATCTCCAGCTCTTCGACATGGGCTTCGGTGCGGCGACGATCCGCCAGGTCGCCGCCGATGCCTACCGCCGACCGGCCGGGGTCATCCGCACGATCAACACCAACTTCTTCGCCCTGAGCATCCTCGGCGGGTTCGCCCTCGTCATCGGCCTGCTGGTCGCCGTCGTGTCGCCGGCCTTCTTCCACGTCACGGGCGACCTGGCGCACGAGACCGTCATCACCTTCGCGATCCTGGCGGTCGCGCTCGCGATCTCGATCCCGTTCGACACCCTCGGCGGGGTCATCCAGGCCCACCAGCGCTTCGACTGGCTCTCGATCGCGAACGTGAGCGTGACCGTCCTCGCAGCCGTCGGCGGCTGCGTGGCCGTCGTCCTCGGCTACGGCCTCGTCGGCGCTGCGATCGCCAGCGCCGGGGCGGCCCTCCTGCTGCACTTCTTCCGCTGGGGGCTGGTGCGCAAGCTCGTCCCAGGCGTGCGTCTGTCCCCGCGGCTCGTGGACCGCAGCCGCCTCCGGGGCAGCGCACGCGAGTCCGGCTGGTTCCTCGTGCGAGACATGACCGACGTCGTCATCAACCAGGCCGACCTCGTGGTGGTCGGGTTCATGCTCGGCGCCAAGGCCGCCGCGGTGTACGCCGTCGGGCTCAAGCTGGCCCAGATCAGCCGCCGCGCCATGAAGCCGCTCTCGCAGGTGTTCTTCCCGCACGCCTCGACCCTGGCCAACAACGACGAGAAGCACCGGCTGTCGCTCCTGCTGATGGACGGCACGCGGGTCTCCCTCGCGATCGCGGTGCCGATCGCCCTGGTCCTGACGATCATGGCTCAGCCGCTGCTCGCGGCCTGGGGCGTCAGCGGCGACCTGGCCTCCGAGCTCAACCAGGCCGTCGCGGTGCTCGTGCTGCTGGCCGCGGCGCGAGGCCTCACGGCCATCACGGACACGGCGTGGTGGCTGCTCGCCGGAGCCGGGTGGATCAGGGTCACCGCCGCCGTCGCCGTGGTGGAGTCGGTGGTCAACCTCGGGTCCTCCCTCGTGCTGGCCCACCCGCTCGGCCCCGCAGGTGTCGCGCTCGGGACCTTCATCGGCCTGGTCTTCGTCGGACTGCCCTGCTCGCTCGTCCTGGCGGGCAGGCTCACCAAGGTCAAGCTCCGGACCTTTCTGCACCGCAGCGTCGCCCCGCAGGTGCTCCCCGCCGTCGTCGTCGGGGTGGGCCTGCTCGCCGCCGTCCACTTCCTGCCCGAGGACCGGCTGCTCACCCTCCTGGTGGCGGCAGCCGCGTTCTTGGTCTACATCGCCCTGTACCTCGTGGTCACGCCGGCTCCGGAGGAGCGGGAGCGTGGCCTTGCGTTGCTGCGCCGGGTGCGCCCGCCACGCCGTTACCGGCCGCGGCACGGCATGCCGCCGGCCGCGACCGCCGACTGACGGATGGCGACACCGACCCGTCGCGTGCTGCTGGTCTCGGGGGCCCCGATCTTCGGGGGGGCGGAGCGCAGCCTGCTGCTCCTCGCCACCGCCTTGCCGGCCGCCGGCTGGACGCCCGTGCTGGCCTGTCCGCCCGGCGGACTGGCCGACGAGGCCGAGCGAAGCGGCGTACGGGTCCTGCGGACCCCGCTGCGATCCGAGACGACGCTCGGGGACCGCAGCGGCGGTGGTGGCGGCTACTCCGCCCTCCTCCTCGCCCGCTACGCCGTCGACACCGCGGCAGGCGCCCTGCGGCTGGCCCGCCTCATCCGCCGGGAACGTCCGGCCGTGGTGCACTCCAACTCCCTGCCGACGCACCTGTCCGCGGTTCTCGCCGGGCGGCTCACCCGGGTGCCGGTGGTGCTGCACCTGCGCGAGATCGTCCGGCCCGGGCCGGGCCGACGGGTCCTGGATCTCGCCGGCCGTGGGGCAAGCCTCATGGTGGCCATCAGCCGGGCCACCGCCGCCGCGGTGAGCCACCGCAGGGTCGAGATCGTCCTCAACCCGGTGGCGCCCCCGCCCGCGAAGCTCCCGCCACCCGCGTGGGACCTCCCGCACCCGGTCATCGGCTTCCTCGGGCGCCTCGACCCGCCGAAGGGCATCGAGGACCTCCTGCGCGCCGCCTCGGGACTCGACGCCCACGTCGTCGTCGTCGGGGCCCCTTGGGCCGGGGACGAGGCGTACGTCGACTCGCTGCGCGCTCTCGGGGAGCGCTGCGCGCCCGGCCGGGTCCATCTCGTCGGCCCGTTGCCCGATCCCTGGCACGCGCTGGCGGGCATGGACGTGCTGGCCATCCCTTCCCGCATGGAGCCGTTCGGCCGGGTCGCGGTCGAGGCGCAGCTGGCCGGTGTCCCCGTCGTCGCCGCCGACGCCGGCGGGCTGCCCGACGCGGTCACTGACGGGGTCGACGGGTTGCTCGTCCCGGTCGGCGACGTCGCTGCCCTGCACGGGGCGCTGGTGCGCCTCCTCAGGGAACCGGAGCTGCGCGAGCGACTCGTCGTGGCCGGGCTGGCCTCGGCGCGACGCTTCCGTCCCGACCGGCATGCGCAGCGGATGGCGGAGCTCTACCGGGACGTGACGCGCGCGTGACCGGCTCATCACCGAGGGTGAATCCCTTGCGCTGAAACGGTGTCCAGGCCCTGTGGACCTCCCCCCATCGGCCGAACCGCCGATTCTGGATTCGGCGGACGAGCGATTACCGTGTGCGCCAGGAGCGTGTCGGCAGGGGGAGCGGGAGGCCGGCAGCCACGCCACGGGGAAGATCCGCACGACGATCGAGTCGGTGAGCCGACACGGAGGGACGGTCCATGACCGAGTACGGGGTGGCAGGCACGCGGGCGCGACGCCCGGTGCGTGCCCTGGTGGGCCTCCTCCTGGCGGTGGCGATCGTCGCCGCCCCTGCCGTCCCGGGTCTGGCCTCCCCTGCCCAGGCGGTCACGAAGTGGCAGTCCGGTGTCTACACCGGGACCTGCGACAAGTCTGCGCTGACGGCCTTCGGCACCTGGCGCCACTCCGCCGTGGAGCGGACGTCGGCCTACCTGAACGCGCAGACCTGGGGCCAGCTGACGACGCTGAAGTTCTTCGGGCACTGCCTGACCGGCATCGGCGTCCCGATCACCTTCTCGGTGCCGATGCTGCCGCTGAGCTACAAGCAGGGCAAGGCCCACCTCGTCACCGGCGCCGCCGGGAAGTACAACAAGTACTGGCTGGCCTTCGGCAAGACGATGGTGGCGGACGGATACTCCCGGGCGACGCTTCGGCTCGGCTGGGAGATGAACGGCAACTGGTACCCGTGGAACGCCGAGAAGGACCCCAAGCACTGGGTCTCCTACTGGCGGCAGATCGTCAAGACACTGCGCAAGGTTCCGAACCAGCACTTCACCTTCGAGTGGTCGCCGGCGCTCGGTGTCAACGGGCCGACCCACTTCCGTTCGACCAAGGTGTACCCCGGTGACGCCTACGTCACCTACATCGGGTCCACGGTCTACGACCAGTGGTGGGGCAAGAAGAGCGCCACGGTCGCGCAGCGCTGGGCGCACCTGACCAACCAGGACCTGGGTCTGAAGTGGCTGGCGAGCTTCGCGAAGAAGCACCACAAGAAGGTCGCGGTCGCCGAGTGGGGCCTCGCCAGCAAGGCCAGCTTCAGCGGTCACGGCGACGGGGACAACCCGTACTTCATCTCGCACTTCTATGCGTGGATGAAGACCGCCAACATGGCCTATGACATCTACTTCAACCGCTACCACTCCTCGGACCACAACGACCACCGCATGCTGCTCGGCACCACCAAGACCAACATCGCGTTCCTGAAAGCGGCGAAGGCCTACCGGAAGACCTTCGGCGGTCTGTGACGCGCTGGTCGAACAAGCCTCTTCGTCACGCTGCGGTCATTCGGCGTCGCTGTGCGGTGATCTGAGAAGACGAGCACGTAAATTCGAGGTGCAATCGCGTCCTCAGGCCTTGCCGTGCTCCGACCCACTCCGCTTGGATCGACCCGACCGGGGCGTGTCGAACTGGGGGGTGGGGCCGTGGCGACGACCTTGACCCGAACCCCCGGGCGCCGTGGCGCAATCGCCGCCGCGAATTCCAGTGCCGAATTCAGCGACGCATCGGCTGAGGTCTTCGCCGACCGCACGGAGGGGGGTTCCCGCCCCACCACGCGGCCGCGCTGGGCCTCGCGCTACGCGCGCTTCCTCGTGCTCTCGGACGCCCTCGTCGCGGCCCTGGCCGCCGGGGCGGCGCTGCTCCTTCGGTTCGGAGGTGCCGGCGGGACCTACGCGTGGGTGACGGTGGCCTTCCCCGCGCTGTGGGTGCTCTCCCTGGCCCTGTGCCGCTGCTACGAGTCGCGGTTCCTCGCCGAGGGCACGGAGGAGTTCCGGCGCGTCGTCGAGACCGCGGTGCGCGTGGTCGCCGGGCTGGCGCTGTTCGCCTGGGCCTTCGACGTTCCCTTCTCCCGCGGCTACGCCGGGCTCGCCCTACTCGCCACGGTCATCGGATCGCTGACGGTGCGCGCGCTGGCCAGGCTCCACCTGGTGCGGCTGCGCCGGGTCGGCCGTGCCTCGCACCGGGTCCTGGTCGTGGGCGGCGCCCGCTCCGCCGTCGAGGTCGCCCGGGGCCTGGTCGGGACGCCCGGCCGGGGGTTCAAGGTCGTCGGGCTGCTCACCGACGACGGGATGGCGGCGGCGGACCCGGCAGTCGCCCCCGTGGTCGGCCGCCTGTCGGACGTCCACGAGGCGCTGGCCGCCCATCGCATCGACACCCTCCTCGTCGTCCCCTCCGCCGGCTTCGAGCCGCGCGACCTGCGCCGGCTGTCCTGGGAGCTCGAGGAC